>JACDGO010000365.1 GCA_013821585.1 Sphingomonadaceae bacterium | reverse complement strand
TTTATGGGCATAGGCGGCTGCGGATAATGTCCACAACCTACCGCAGTGATTGGAATAATAGGGAGGAGAGCAGATGGTTCCACACCTGCCCCATGATGACGTCCGGGTGCGACTGGCACCGTCGCCGATTGCCGGAATCGGCGTATTCGCTTTGACCGCGATCCGTACCGGGACGGAGATTTTCGCGAATGACGCGCGTGCCATCCGTTGGGTATCGGCGGCGGTCTTAGAGCAGCCCGACCTTCAACCGTGGCAGCGGGCCTTCTATGACGATTTCGCCATCCGCATGGGCGACCAGCTTGGCTGTCCCGACAGTTTCGATCTGCTGACAACCGGCTGGTTCCTAAACGAACCGATCGACGGGATGTCGCCGAACGTGCGCGCGACGGCGGACTTTCGCTTCGTCGCCGCGCGGAACGTTAAGGCGGGCGAAGAGCTCACGATCAGCTATGACAGTTTCAGTCGTTGAGGCGGATGCGGTAGATCGCGTTAGCATTGTACTGTCAGACCAAATGCACCGCTCGTTAAGCGCGGCCGGCTAGCGCGTGCGGCATACCCAAACCTCGCCAGCCCGCGTCACCCTTCGCTACTTCAACTCATCGCCGGAGATTATCCTGCTTGGCGCGAGCGGTCGCTTTATGGCGACGTCAGCGCGAGGAATCATCCGGTCAAATGACGTAGCGGACCTACAGCCGGCCGGGTGAACCCGGCCGGCTGCGCATCGCGAGCCGGGCAATTTCTCGATCGAATGGTTGGCTGGATCGGCGGTAGCGTCCTGAGGACCGCCAGTCCCCTGAACGAAGGCCCGAGGGCGGAAACACCAAGTCTCCGGGTGGCGACTGGCAGAGCTTTTATAGCTTCCGCGCACCCCAAAATAGAAAAGGCATCGGGCTCGTCGACAATATCATCGAGTCAATGTCGGGGGAAAATCGCTCCGCTGAACCCGCCGATCCTTTTGAACGTTACGTCAGCGGAGGACAGCATTATCGCCAAGCTAACTGAACCGCTCGTCACAAATTGCCCGAGAAGAAATTCGCTGAGCCCGACAAACGTGCAAATGCGATTGATGCGCTGGCGTCGGATATCGCCCGCGAACATCGGGCCAAAGCGATTCCACCAGAAGCGCGCCGTCTCGTGGCAGAGATCAATCCCGCGCTCGAACAAGAGGTCCTCGACATTGCGCAACGACAACGGGAACCTGACTTACATCATCACCACCAGGCGGATAATTTCCGTCGACGAATTGAAGTAGCGAAACGGGTTGGGGGCTTCGCCCTGAATTTGCGGCTCATTCGCGCTCGCTAGCAGCGCCGTGCGCACCCTGTCACATTGGTCTGAGAGTGCCCGCTTCGGCAACAAAACGCGGCCAATCGGCCACGCGGGCTTGGCGAAATGGCGCCGATGCGACTAGCGTCCTGCGGATTAGAGCGCGCCGAGTCGCGCCCGGGGGGACGACATGGCCAAGAGTTTTCGCATAGCGTTGCTGACTTCACTTTCGCTGGCGGCGTTCGCCGGGCCTGCGCGCGCGCAGAACGCTGCTCCGGCCGTCGCGCCCGCCGATAACGCCAACGTCATAATCGTCACCGGCACTCGCCGGACGGACCGCACGGTCGCCGATTCACCCGTCCCCGTCGACGTCATCGGCAATGACGCGATCACGACCAGCGGTCAGACCGAGACCAACAAGATCCTCAACGAGCTCGTGCCGTCGTTCAACTTTCCGCAGCCGTCGATCGCCGACGGCACCGATGCGCTGCGCCCGGCGACGCTGCGCGGGCTTAGTCCCGATCAGACGCTCGTCCTCGTCAACGGCAAGCGCCGACACGTGGCTTCGCTGCTCAACATCAACGGCACCGTCGGCCGCGGCTCGGCGGCGGTCGACTTGAACCTGATCCCCGGGCTTGCGATCGACCGGATCGAAGTGCTGCGCGACGGCGCGTCGTCGCAATATGGCTCGGATGCGATCGCCGGCGTGATCAACATCCAGCTCAAGAAGGCGAGCGAGGGCGGCCGCGCTACGGTGACCTACGGCCAATACCGGACGACGCTCGAGGGCGTCGCCAACATCACCGGCCTCCAGACCGACGCGACGGGGCAGCCCTTTTTCGACCCTGCCGATCCCGGTCGGGTGTTCGCCGCCAACAGTAGCGGCGAGCGTCACGCGCACGACGGCGAGTTCATCACCTATGGGGCGAACATCGGCCTGCCGGTCGGCCCGGGCGGCTATTTCAACGTCACCGCAGAATATCGCCACCGCGATCCGACCAACCGCGCGGGCTTCGATCTTCGCCCGAACTATGTCCGGCCCACCGCGACAACATTCGATCCGCGCGAGCTGACGTTCAACCGGCTCGAGTTCAAATATGGCGACGCGAAGACCGACGACTTCAATTTCTTCGTCAACACCGGCGTGCCGCTGGGCGACGCGTTCGAGCTCTACGCTTTCGGCTCGTTCGGCCAGCGCGACGGCCTCTCCGCCGCCAACTTCCGGCAAGAGAACGGATCGGCGAACCGCGACTTTTCCACGCTCGCGCCGGGAACGACGCCGACGAACGCCAATTTCGTTGCGCTGACGCCAGATGGCTTTCTGCCGTTCATCAAGACCGACCTGACCGACTATTCGGGCACGCTCGGCGTGCGCGGCGAAGTGAGCGGGTGGAACGCCGACCTGTCGTTCGGCTACGGTCACAACGCATTCGACTATGCGGTCCAGAACTCGCTCAACACCTCGTTCGGGGCGGCGAGCCAGCGATCGTTCGACGCGGGCGGGCTCCGCTATGGCCAGGCGATAGCGAATCTCGACCTCAGCCACGAATACGATCTCGGCTTCGCCAAGCCGCTGTCGGTCGCGGTGGGCGCCGAATATCGCAATGAAAATTTCCAGATCCGCCCCGGCGACTTTCAGTCCTACGCGACGGGACCGCTGTTCCAGCCATCGATCACCACCACGGCGGCGAACTGCGCGACGCAGGGCGGCGTGTTCAACGCAGCGACGGGCGTATGCAGCTTCCCGGGCCGCACCGCCCCGGCGGGGGCGCAAGGCTTCCCCGGCATCCCCGTGCAGAGCGCGACCGATGCGAGCCGCCACAGCTACGCCGGCTATATCGAGCTCGACACCGATCCGTTCCAAGGATTCACCACCACACTCGCGGGGCGTTACGAGCATTTCTCCGACTTCGGCGGCACCGCGAACGGCAAGTTTGCCGCGCGCTATGAGCCGATCAAGGGCTACGCGATCCGCGGCTCGATCTCGAA
>JACDGO010000364.1 GCA_013821585.1 Sphingomonadaceae bacterium | reverse complement strand
GCGTGCGGGTCGCGCGCCGTCGCGGCAGCGGCGAGCCCCTGAAATTCGTCGTCGCAAGCTTCGATGACGCCCGCCTCGACGATCCGTATCGCGTGGAGCCGGTCATTGAGCGCGCCGATCGCGCCAGCATGCTCGGCGTTGTCCGACAGCTCACCAATGTCCATGAATAGAGCCGCCGTCGCCGACGCCGGATCGGCGGCTTCGGGCGGAGTGTTTCTGCCCTGCGCGTCGGTGGGTTGGCGCGGCCATGCCCTTATTGCGAGCTGAAGAACTTCCACATTCCATGCGTAGAGATCCTTCAGCCCCGGCTCGTCGAGATGCGGGATATGGAAACCTTCGCTGGTTCCGGTAACGACCAATTCGCGGCCGGCGAGCAGGTGAAGCGCGTCGCGAACCGGGGTAACACTGCTCGACAGGGTCTCGGCAAGAGCCGCCGGGTCGAGGCGTTGGCCGGGATGGAACACGCGCGTGAGAATGCGGCGCTTGATCGCATCGTGGACGCGCTGCGAGGTAGGACCCGAATTCACGCGGCGCGCCGCTGGTCCAGTAGGAACGCATCGAGCATCGCCTGCTGGTCGGGCCGCAACGCGTCGATAGCGCCGAGCGATCGCTCTGGCCCGTCCCGCAACAAGACGGACGGACACTGTCCCTCGAAGTTGCCGAGATTGGGCCGATGCTGACGATAGCCGACGAGGGCGGCGAGGTCGGGCGCGAAGGTTCGGGCTATCGCCGGCGGATATGCGAGCCACTGGTTTTCATAGGGTTTCAGCCAACCGAGCGAATAGCCGACGACGATGCCGCGCCGCACTTCGCCGGTGATGTTGGCGCCCGCGCCGTGCAGCGCCGATCCAAGGAAGATCAGCGCCGCGCCCGGCTCCATAGCAGCGGCAATGGGGTCGGAAAGCGGCTCCGGATCGAGCGCGCGCTCACCGTGCGTATTCGGCCAGACCATCGTCGCTCCGTTTTCGGCGCGAAATTCGGTGAGCGGCCAGATGACGTTGACGAGATATTCGGTCTCGCCGGCCGGTGCCCGCCACATGTCCTGATCGCGGTGCGGCAATTGCGCCGGCGCTCCGGGATGGACTGCGATCGCCTGCGCGACATTGAGCTGGATGCGGTCGCAGAAAGGCGCGAGGATATCCTCGACGATCGATAGAATAAGCGCGTGCTGCACCAATTTGGCGGCGTGCGCGGAATGTGCAAGCAGCCGTCCGAACCGCTTGGTCGTCTCGCCGTAAAAGCCCCCCTGCCCGAACGGCGTGGCATCGAACCTTGGCGACAGTTCGTCGTCGAGCGCCGCGATCGTCGCGACGGGCAACGCCTCTGGAACGATGCAATAGCCCTGTTCGCGAAGGACGGCGGTCCAATATCCCTGGGCGGATTGAGTCGCGTTTTTCATTTAGGATCTCCGATCAAGCGGCGGCGCGCTCTGGGATGGACAATGCGGCCCGCATCGGGCGGATGCCGGCTTGCGCGAGGAGACCCGGGGTCTCCCGGTCGATGTCGATCGCCAATGCGGCAATGAGCGTGCCGTCATGGGCATGCGGCATGCCGAGCGGCGCGCAGGTCCAGCCGAACGCCAGGATTTGCTGAAACCAGCCCATCTCGGCGATAGCGGTGTAGCTTCGGATGCCGTGGTCGAGCGCGTGATCGACGATCGCAACCACGAGCGTGTCGCGCACGATCCTGCGATCGCGCGCGTTCAATGACCGGTCGAGGCAGAAGCGCGTAATTTCAAAGATGTCGTGGCCGCGCGGCGGCGTCAGCTCGCACAGCCCTGCGAACAAGTTGCCCAGAATGTGCGGGCGCATGGTCGGGAGCAAGCGTGCCGAACCAAGATGTCCGCCGCTGCCATCGGCGAGGATCAGATAGGTCGCTCCATCGTCGTCGAACTGGTCGATTTCGTAGCCCATCGAGAACGGGAACGTCCCATTCGAGCAGATCGACGAACACCCGTTTTCGGGCAACAAACATCGCGCGCAGCACGTGATCGGGCACGCCGCGTGACGTCGAGTAAAGTACATGATTCATGAAACGCCTCTCGTTGGGAGAGGCCAGAATCGGTCAGATCACGGGTGCGGCGCTATTCCCGGAAAAGGGTATATCAATGCGGCAGGACATCCGAGAAGCTGAGCGTTCCATCGAACAGCGCGCGGACCACCACCATCGTCCGCTTCGGCACGCCGTAGCGCTCGCGGGCATTCTTGAGATGGCGATCGACGGTGTCCTCGCTGATGCCGAGAATGCGGCTGATTTCCCAGTCGCTCTTGCCGCGCCCCGCCCATAACAGGCAATCGCGCTGCCGGTCCGTCAAGCGCGGGGGTGAGAAATCGGGAGGGCGAACGACCCACAGCCGTCGCGCGCATTCGAACGCGAACATACCGACGAGCTGGGCGAGCGGCAGCATGTCTTCGTCCATCGCGACATCGGCGACGTTGGCGAACGAGCACGATCCGCGCGACTCCCCAGGCACATTTGCCGGGACGGTAAAGCCGTCTCCGATGCCCTGCTCGCTACCGAGCGCTAGGACGCGCCGATCGTCGGGCGTCAAGGCGATCAGAGCCTGCATGTCCGACCAGACGAAGCCGACGTTCGTCACATGGCTGGCGCGGTGCACCGGGTCTGAGACGCCGAGCGCGTTGCTGTCGTAATAATCGGCCCATTTGTCGGGATAATTGTGCAACCGGATCGCATCGTTTCCGGCGCGTGCCATATCGACGTGATGCGAGAGCGCGAAATACTCGAAGCCCATATCGCTGCTGATCGCGCGCAACGCTGCCGACAAATCGGCGGCGCTGGAGGCCGCCGTCACCTGGCGAACGAATTCCTGAGCCTTCGCACGCATGCCCACCGGGCACCGATACGACCGCAGGCGGCCTCTCGGGTGACCGAACTCCTTTGATCGTCCTTTTCTTGACTTGATCGCGGACGCGCGCTTCTCAAGGCCCGGTAAAGCGATTCTTACTTAGGAAATAATAACATAGCCGATTCGGTAAGAATTAGCAATCGAGCGGTACGAATACTTGTGTGATTGGGATTGTGGCCGGCGGCAGGACATGCCAATTGTCACCCCCGACTGGAGCGAATGCCACCGGCCTGGCATTGCTGGACTCGACGAGATCGCCCTGAGAGGCTGTGTCAGAACGGTAGTGTAACGGTGGACGATCGGGTTTCGATGTGATTCCGGGGCGGTTGCGAGACCAGACCTGGAAGACATCATGTGGAACCCGACCGCCCGTGCGCTGCATAGCCGCG
>JACDGO010000363.1 GCA_013821585.1 Sphingomonadaceae bacterium | reverse complement strand
CGCGTCGATGGCGCGGCTGGCGCGCACGCTCGGAATCCTCGTCTCGCGCGGCGTCGTCGCCGCCGACGGCGATCACGATCTGGATTTGTGGGTCCGCGCGCGCCCGGACGGCGACGCGGTCGCGCTGGCGATCGGCGGATGGACGCCGCGTCCGCAGCGCGCGCCGTGGCTGGTCGCTCAGCCCGAAATAGGTGCGCGGAAGGTCGAAACGCCCGGCGAATGGCGCTTCGCGCCCGATACCGCGCTGCGGCTGACGGCGCTCGCGATCGACGGGATCGACGCCGCGCCGCTGATCGGCGCGCCGCTGACGCGGCTGGTGCGGCTGATCGAGGACGAGGACGGCGACCTCCCGGTGATCGAGGCGCTCGCGGCGGGACAGAGTTTCGCCGGGCAGCGCGCGGTGCGCCGCGACAGGCACGGCGAGGAGGTGGTGCTTGGCGGCGTCGCACTGCGCGACGGTGAGGGGCGCTTCATCGGCTATGACAGGACCGCGACGGGAACGCCGGCCGACGTCCTGGGCGAGCCGGAGGACACGCCCGTCGGTACGATCGTCGCCGAACGGCTCGACAAGGCGCTGCGCGCCCCGCTCGGGCGGATCGTCGCGCAGGCCGACGCGATCGGCGCGCAGGCCGAAGGGCCGCTGCGCCGCGACTATGCCGATTACGCCGGAGACATCGCTGCCGCAGCGCGCCATCTGCTCGGGCTGGTCGACGATCTGTCCGATCTTCAGGCGATCGAGAGGCCCGATTTCCGCGTCGAGCGCGAGGACATCGACCTCGCCGACGTGGCGCGGCGCGCGGCGGGATTGCTTCAGGTTCGCGCGGTTGACCGCGACGTTCGCATCGACCGGCCGGGCGCTGACGAGACTTTGCCTGCGCGCGGCGAGTTCCGGCGCACGCTGCAAATTCTCGTAAACCTGATCGGCAATGCGGTGCGCTATTCGCCGCCGGGCGCGAGCGTGTGGATCAGGAGCGAGCGCGATGCCGACAGCGCGGTGCTGATCATCGCCGATCAGGGCAAGGGGATCGCGGTCGACGACCAGGCGCGCATCTTCGACAAGTTCGAGCGCGTCGATCCGTCCGAGCCGGGCGGAAGCGGCCTCGGCCTCTATATCGCGCGGCGGCTGGCGCGCGCGATGGGTGGCGACGTGACCGTCGATTCGGCGCCGGGGCAGGGCGCAAGGTTCGTGCTGACGCTTCCCGCCGGGTGAACCATTCGCCCCGGGGCGGGGCAGGGTGCGGTCGGGGGACGCCGATGCGCAAGAGTGGAACGGAGGCGTTGAGACGTCATCAACTATAGTGGGCGAGATGGCGAAGAAATCGACGGGACCGAAAGCGGCTAAGGCCGCATCGAGCACGCCAAGCGACAATCGCACCGCGAAGAAGTCCAAGACTGCTGCGAGGTCGGCGCTGAGCCAAGTGGAGAAGAGAAAATCGGCAAAGTAGGAGTCAGGTGGATGGGCGCAGCTTGTCGTCCGCGTCCGCTTTCACCCATTCGTCGATCAACCGAAGCAGATCGGCATAAAGCAGCGTGGTATGAAATAGGCCCGCGCCTCGCGCGATGGTGGGAAGGCCGGCGACGAACTCGTCGTAGCTCTCCAGAATGCCGCGCGGAGGCGGCAAGCTTTTCCGTTTTGAGACGCCGGCCAACCAGTCACGCGTTAGACCAACTATCCGCCGAGGCTTGCCGCCATGCGCTTCGATATCGGCTCCTCCGAGATCCGAGATAAACTTCTGGTAACGATGTGGCTCGACGTCGAGCGCCAGGCAGCGCTTGGTCGCGTGATCGCCGCCGCCGAAGCGCTTTGCGGCGAGAAACAACCCGAGCTCGAACGGCATATTGAATCGCGGCAGATCGTGGATTGGATTTCCGTGCGCGACAGATCGTGAATGCCGAAGCGGCTCTGCTCGATGATTCGATAAAACTTGTCGATGCGCGATTCGCTCGCGTCGTTTATTTCGCGCGCACATCGCGCACGAAAGCCGCAGGCCACCACCGCGAAGACGAGCGCAAGAAAGCTGGGCGCGAATGCGTCGTCGAATGCACAATTTATGGAGACATCGCCGGCGCGGCTCGCGCCCGGCACGCTCAGCCGTGCCGTTCGGCTAAATAGGTCTTCACCGCGCGCTCGGCCTGCCTTGCCGTCAGCTTTCCGCCCTTCACGTGAGCCTGTATAAGCGCCGAGGCTGCCGCAGACTTTTTCGAGGTCGAGGGTCCTGTCTTCGACGCGTGCTGATTCGAGGATTTGGCCATGACGCGATGATGCGTGTTTCGTGGACGACTTCAAGGGGTGGTTGAAATTGAGTGTGCCGTCCGAACTGCGGCGGGTTCTCTGACGCGCCGCCCTCTCCCCGCTCGCCACTAAGCGAGTCGCCCTCTCCCGAGAGGGACAGGTAGAAGGTCAGCGCTTGTCGATGGCCACATAATCACGCTGCACCGGCCCCGTGTAGAGCTGCCTCGGGCGGCCGATCTTCTGCTCGGGGTCGCTGATCATCTCGTTCCACTGGGCGACCCAGCCGACCGTGCGCGCGAGCGCGAAGAGGACGGTGAACATCGTCGTCGGAAAGCCGATCGCCGACAGGATCACGCCCGAGTAGAAATCAACATTTGGGTAGAGCTTCTTATCTATGAAATACTGGTCTTTCAATGCGATCTGCTCGAGTTCTCGCGCGACGTCGAACACCGGATCCTTGACGCCCAATTTGTCGAGCACCTCGGCCGCGGTCTTCTGCATCACCTTAGCGCGCGGATCGAAATTCTTGTAGACCCGGTGGCCGAAGCCCATCAGCCGGAACGGATCGTCCTTGTCCTTGGCGCGGGCAATATATTCGGGGATTTTGTCGGGCGTTCCGATCTCTCGCAGCATGTTGAGCGCGGCCTCGTTCGCGCCGCCGTGTGCCGGGCCCCACAGGCACGCGATGCCGGCTGCGATGCACGCGAACGGGTTCGCGCCCGACGACCCCGCGAGCCGCACCGTCGAGGTCGAGGCGTTCTGCTCATGGTCGGCGTGAAGGATGAAGATCTTGTCCATCGCCGCCTCGATCACCGGATCGACGTGATAATCCTCGGCCGGGTTGGCGAAGGTCATGCGCAGGAAATTGCCGGTGTAGGAGAGCGCGTTCTTCGGATAGACGAACGGGCGGCCGACCGAATATTGATAGGCCATCGCCGCGATCGTTGGCATCTTCGCGATCAGCCGGTGCGACGCGATCATCCGCTGCTTGGCGTCGGTGATGTCGGTAGAATCGTGATAGAAGGAG
>JACDGO010000011.1 GCA_013821585.1 Sphingomonadaceae bacterium | reverse complement strand
GGCCTGCACGGCGCGAACCGGCTCGCGTCCAACTCGCTGCTCGAATGCTTCGTGTTCGGAGAAGCGGCGGCGAAGCACATCCTCTCTCACCCCGGCGACGCGCCGCCGCCGATCCGAGCGTGGGACGAAAGCCGCGTCACCGATTCGGACGAGGAGGTGATCGTCCAGCACAATTGGCGCGAGATCAGGCGCTTCATGTGGGACTATGTCGGCATCGTCCGCACCACCAAGCGCCTCGAACGCGCGGCGCACCGCATCGCGACCCTGCGCCAGGAAGTCGCCGACTATTACGGCCATTTCCGCGTGACAGCCGACCTGATCGAGCTCCGCAACCTCGTCGAGGTCGCCGACCTGATCGTCCGCAGCGCGCTGTCGCGGCACGAGAGCCGCGGGCTGCACTATACACTCGACTATCCCGGAATGCTGCCCGAGGCGGTCGATACGGTGCTGGTGCCGTAACGCTTCGCCAGCCCCGCCTGCCATAGCACGAGCAGCGGCGTCACGCCGAGCTCCATCGCCAGCCCGAACTGATGGCCGATGCCCGGCCAGCCGAGCTGCGCGAGCGAGAACAGGCGCGAAAGACCGCCAAGGACGACGAAGCCCGCGAGCATCCGCAAACGCGGGCCTTTGGTCTCGATCCGGGGAATGCAGCTGACGAACGCGAACCCGACGCCGAGGAAGATCCCCGACATATAGCGGAAATGACTGTCGAGATCGGCCGAGACCGCGCCATGCTGCATCCATTCGGCGCCGCGCCAGATGCCGGTCGCGCCCGCGCTCAGCGGCACGAGGCAGGCGATCGCGACGACGATCTGGAGTAGGCGCTTCTCGGTCGCGGGCCGGGCGGTCACTTGGGCTTGCGGAAGCGGAAGGCGAAGCGGTCCGTCTTGCCGCGGATCGCCGGGTCGAACACGTTCTTCGTGTGGTCGTCCGACGGCATGTGCAGCAGGTCGCTCGACCCATCGAGCACGAAGCCCGCGCGGGCGAAGTCGGCCTTCACCGTCTCGGGGTCGATGCGGTGGAGCTTTTCGACGATCGCGCGCGTGTCCCCGGCCGGGCCGACATGGTCGACGATCGCGACGATCCCGCCCGGCTTCATCGCGCGGAACAGCCCGGCGAGCACGAGGTTGGGATCGGTGCGCGGCACGTGATATTGCGCGCTCTCCCAATAGAAATCGTGATAATTCAGGTGGATCATCGCGAAATCGTAGCTGTTGGAGGCGAGCGCGCCCATCAGGTCGGTCGTGAGCCTCACATTGGGCTCGCGCGCGGTCATCGCGTCGATCGCGGCCTTGCCCTTGCCCTGATAGAAGGCGGCGGGCTCGAACGCGACGACGCTCCCCGCCGGGCCGACGACGCGCGCCATGATCTCGGCGTAATAGCCGCTGCCGGTCAGCACATCGATCGCCTTCATGCCGGGCTTCAGCCGCATGAAGTCGAGAATTTCGGCCGGATGTCGGCCCGCGTCGAGCGCGGTCGCCTCAGCCGGGCGTCCGTTGAACGCGACGGCTGCGGCATAGTCCTTCGGCGCTGCGGCAAGCGGCGTCGCGGCGGTGGCGGCGAGCAATATGGCGAGAGCGAGAACGCGCATCGAGTGATCCTCCCTGTGTCCAAGCCGCCGTGCCTCAACGGCACGATCGGCTCAACAGTCCCGGTCGAAACCTATCCGCACTTGGTCGATGCGGCTAGCCCGCCTTCGCCCCCGCGTTCACGCCCATGCTTGCGAGATATTTCTTCACGTTGCGCGCCGCCTGGCGGATGCGCTGCTCGTTCTCGACCAGCGCGATGCGAACGAAGCCTTCGCCGTCCTCGCCGTAACCAACGCCGGGCGCGACCGCGACGCCGGCGTGAGTAAGGAGCTGCTTGGAAAATTCGAGGCTGCCGAGATGCGCGATCGCGGGCGGGAGCGGCGCCCAGGCGAACATGCTCGCGCGCGGCGGCGGGATGTCCCAGCCGGCGCGGCCGAAGCTCTCCACCAGCACGTCCCGCCTGCGCTTGTAGAGCTGGCGGTTGCTCTCGACGATATCCTGCGGCCCGTTGATCGCGGCGACCGCGGCGGCCTGGATCGGCGTGAACGCGCCGTAATCGAGATAGGACTTCACCCGCGTCAGCGCGCCGATCAGCGTTTTGTTGCCGACCGCGAATCCGATCCGCCAGCCGGCCATCGAATAGGTCTTCGACACGCTCGTGAACTCGACCGCGACGTCCTTCGCGCCCGGAACCTGGAGGATCGAAGGCGTCGGCTTGTCGTCGTAATAGAGCTCGGAATAGGCAAGGTCGCTCAAGACCCAGAGGCCATGCTCGTTCGCGAACGCGACGACCCGCGCGTAGAAGGCGAGGTCGACGACCTCGGCGGTCGGGTTCGACGGATAGCCCATCACCAGCACCGAAGGCTTGGGCACGGTAAAGCGCATCGCGCGGTCGAGCGCCGCCCAGTAACCCTCGTCGGGCGTCGTCGGCACGCTCCTGATCGTCGCGCCGGCGATGATGAAGCCGAAAGTGTGGATCGGATAGCTCGGGTTGGGCGCGAGAACGACGTCGCCGGGCGCGGTGATCGCCTGCGCGAGGTTGGCGAGCCCCTCTTTCGACCCGAGCGTAACGACGACCTCGCTGTCCGGATCGACCTCGACGCCGAAGCGGCGCGCGTAATAGCCCGCCTGCGCCTTCCTGAGCCCGGGAATCCCCTTCGACGCCGAATAACCATGCGCGTCGGGCTTGCGCGCGACCTCGCAGAGCTTGTCGATCACGTGCCGCGGCGGCGGCAGATCGGGGTTGCCCATGCCGAGGTCGATGATGTCCTCGCCGCCGGCGCGCGCCGCCGCGCGCATCGCGTTGACCTCTGCGATCACATAGGGCGGCAGCCGCTTGATGCGGTAGAATTCGTCGGACATCGGCCGAGCATACGTCATTCCCGCTTTCGCGGGAATCCGGCTTTTTCCTGATTCCGCATCCACAAAAACCTCTGTCCTACAGCAAACCGTATCGGTTAGCCCCCGAGTCGCACGGATGAGGAGTCGGCGATGCAGGAGAGTGAAACTTGTGTTGGAGAGGATGGCGAAGATTGCGCGCTCGTCCCCGTCGGCGACGAGGACGACGTTCTTCCGAGCGAGCGCCGCGACGCCTTCGGCGCGGCGAGAAAACGCACATTCCTAAAAGCGCTTACCAAAACCGGCTGCCTTCGCGACGGCGCGCGCGGCGGGCGTTTCGCCGCAGACTGTCTATAACCATCAGGCGAAGGACGCCGAGTTCGCGCGGCTGTGCCGCGCCGCCGTTCGCCGGGCGGGTTCGGCGATCGAGCTGATCGCGTGGGAACGCGCGGTCGATGGCGTCGAGGAGCGCGTCTATGCTTACGGCAAGCTCGTCAACACGCGCATCCGCTATTCGGACTCGCTGCTCCAGCTGCTGCTCAAGGGCGCCGTCCGCAAGAAATACGGGCCGAACCCGGGTTTCAGCCGCAAACGCCTGACCGCGATCGAGCGCAAGCGCATCAGGCAGGAAGTGGCGACGAAACGCGCCGCCGCCCGATCGAGGAGATACGCGCCAGCATCCTGCGCAAGATCGAAGCGATCGAGGCGCACGAATGGCCCGAACAACAGGCGGCGGGCTGGCAGATCGACGAGCAAGGCCGCAAGATCCCGCCGGATGGGTGCGCGCGCGCCCGCCGGTCCGGGCGAGGGAGACGGCGAAGGCGCGGGACCGGAATTTCCCCAACCCATGTAAAAGTCGTCCACTTTGCCCGCATCGTCCATTTCAGGCCGCGCTCCGCCGCGCTAAGGAGGGTTCATGGCCGACGACCCCGCCCCGCCCGCGCTCGCGACCGATCCGTTCGCGGGGTTTCGCGCGATCCTCGACGGCTGGGGGCAAATCCTCGCGCCGGCCGCCGCCGCAGGGCGCGACAAGGTCGACCGACAAGACAAGCGCTTTTCGGCGCCCGAATGGGAACATCCGGTCTTCGACCTGATGCGCCAGGGCTATGCGACGATGGCCGATGCGATGATGGGCTCGGTCGAGCGGCTCGAAGGCGTCGCGCCCGGCGAGAAGGCGCGGATGGCGTTCGCGATGCGGACATTGGTCGAGGCGATGAGCCCCGCCAACTCGCCGCTCACCAATCCCGTCGCGCTCAACAAGGCGATCGAGACCGGCGGCGCGAGCCTCGCCAGCGGCTTCGCGCATCTGCTCGCCGACCTGCATCGCGGCCAGCTCACCCACACGCCGGCGCAGGCGTTCGAGGTCGGCGTCAACATCGCGACGACGCCGGGCAAGGTCGTCCACGAAACGCCGCTCTATCAGCTCATCCAGTACGCGCCGACGACGCCGACGGTGGCGAAGACGCCGCTCGTCATCTTCCCGCCGTGGATCAACCGCTTCTACATTCTCGATTTGAGCCCGGAGAAGAGCTTCATCCGCTGGGCGGTGGCCGAGGGGCTCACAGTCTTCATGGTCAGCTGGAAATCGGCCGACGCGTCGATGAAGGACGTGGTGTGGGACGATTATGTCGCCGCGCAGATCGACGCGATCGACACGATCCGGGGCGTGCTCGACGTGAAGTCGGTCCATGCGATCGGCTATTGCGTCGCGGGCACGACGCTCGCCGCGACGCTCGCGGTGCTCGCCGCGCAGGGCAAGGCGAAGAAGGTCAAGAGCGCGACCTTCTTCACCGCGCAGGTCGATTTTTCGGAGGCCGGCGAGTTGCTCAACTTCGTCGACGACGCGAACCTCGCGCTGGTCGAGCAACTTTCGGGCGAGGGCTTCCTCGACGGTCGCTACATGGCCGCGACCTTCAACCTGCTGCGCGGACGCGACCTGATCTGGAGCACCGTCGTCAACAATTATCTGCTAGGCAAGGACTATCCGGCTTTCGACCTGCTCCACTGGAACGGCGACGTCACCAACCTGCCCGCGAAGTGGCACCGCGCGTATCTCGCCGACCTCTATCGCGACAACAAACTGGCCGGGCCGGGCGCGATGACGGTGATGGGAAAGCCAATCGACCTGCGTACCATCGAGACCCCCGCCTATATTCAGGCGGGACGCGAGGACCATATCGCGCCCGCGGCAAGCGTGTGGAAGATCACGCACCATTTCGCGGGGCCTTTACGCTTCGTGCTCGCGGGATCGGGGCACATCGCGGGCGTCGTCAACCCGCCGTCGTCGGGCAAATACCAATATTGGACGGGCGACGCGAAGGCCGCGACGCTTGATCAATTCGTCGAAGGGGCGACCGAGCACAAGGGCAGCTGGTGGCCCGACTGGGTCGCGTGGGTCCGCGGCTTCGGCGCCGACGAAGTTGCCGCCAAGGACGCACGCATTCCAGGCGAAGGAAAGCTCGCCGCGATCGAGGACGCGCCCGGCCGCTATGTGAAGGAGCGCTAGCCGAGCCGTTTCCTTTTTGCGGTGCAGCGAATTATGTTGCAGCGCAACAAAACCCTTGCAATCAGCTCGCGGATAGGTATATTGCACTGCAACAATGGCATTGTAGGAGCCTGCCCGTGACCGATAAGTCCGCAACCAAAACGCCCGTCAAGCACGACACGAAGCCGGCCGCGAAGCCCGAAGCTCACAAGCCCGCGCCCGCCGCAGTGCAGGCCGACGCACCTAAGCACGCCCCGGCCGCGCATCACGCTCCGGCCAAGGCCGAAGCGCCGAAGCCCGTCGTTCACCAGGCGGCCGTCGCCGCGCCCATTGCCAAACCCGTGGAGCGGATCGCCGTTCCCGCAATCGAAGAAGGAAAAACCGCCATGACCGAGACGTTCACCAAGATCGAAGACACCGCCAAGAAGTTCGCCGCCGACGCCGAAGCGCGCACCACCGCCGTGTTCGGCGACATGAACGCGCGCGCCAAGACCGCCATGGAGAAGGGCGCCAAATCGTTCGAGGACGCGGCCGAATTCAACAAGGGCAACCTCGAGGCGGTCGTCGCTTCGGCCCGCGTCGCCGCCAAGGGCTTCGAGGAGATCGCCAAGTACACCGCCGAATATGGCCGCTCGACCGTCGAGAAGGCCAACGCGACCGCGAAGAAGTTCGCGGCCGTCAAGTCGCCGACCGAGTTCTTCGCGCTCCAGAACGAGATCGCCAAGACCTCGATCGACTCGCTCGTCGCCGAAGGCGCGAAGTTCAGCGAGAACTATCTGAAGCTGCTCGGCGAGATCGCCAAGCCGCTGTCGAGCCGCTACGCGGTCGCCGCCGAGAAGGTAAAGACGGCCGTCGCCGCCTAACGCCGGTTCCGCCGACAAAAAGGGCCGCGTCCGGAATGCCGGGCGCGGCCTTTTTGTTGCGTGTGTGCCGGGATGCCCTTGCCCGCTTCGGCAGGCTTGCCATATTCTGCGGCTATGACTCCGCACATGGCGAATGAACGGCGCGACGATGAAGGCGGCACCGGCCTTGGCGTCGCCACGCGCACCCGCACGCGCACCAAACAGCCTTCGCCCTACAAGGTGCTGATGCTCAACGACGACTACACGCCGATGGAGTTCGTCGTCCTCTGCCTTCAGCGCTTCTTCCGCATGTCGATGGAGGACGCGACGCGCGTGATGCTTCACGTCCACCAGAAAGGCGTCGGGGTGTGCGGCATCTTCAGCTACGAGGTCGCGGAGACCAAGGTGACGCAGGTCATCGACTTCGCCCGCGAAAACCAGCACCCGCTGCAATGCACGCTGGAGAAGGCGTAAGCGTGTCGAACGAGCTGGAACAAATCGCTGTCCTGCGCGCCTCGGGCGCGTCAGAGTCGGACCCGACTCGCTCTTTTGCATCGCCATCGGACTTTTCGGCCTTTGGATTTGTCGGCTTTCTGGCGGTCAATCCTCGACGAACGTCTTGAGCCGCGCCAGCGCGCCGTCCCATTGGCGCGCGATCTCATCCAGATAAGACCGTGCGCCAGCGACCGCGTCTGGCCGGAAGGCGAATTTCACCTCGCGGCCGGCGCGCACGCTCTTCACCAGCTTGGCGTCCTCAAGCACGCGCAGATGCTTGGTGATCGCCTGCCGCGTCATCGCGCCGCCCGACGACAGCCGCGCGATCGACTGGCTCCTCCCGTCCGCGAGCTTCGCGAGCAGCGCGAGGCGGGTCGGATCGCCGAGCGCGGCGAAGACGGGGGCTTGATTCACCTCAGCGCTCGACGTGCTTGCGGATGTTCTCGACCTGCTGCGTCCAGCCACCGTCGTTCATCCGCCACGCCTCGGCCCGGCGGTCTTCGGGAAGCGAATCGAAACCTGTTTCGACGATGGTCAGGCGCGTGCCCGTCGCTATCGGCGCGAGCGTGAATTCGACCAAAGTCTGCGGCTCGGCCGAATAGTCCCGGTCCGGATCGACAGCATAAGGGTGCCAGGTGAACGCGAAGCGGCGCGGTTCGTCCATGGCCTCGATGACCGCGTTCCACACAACATTCTCGTAACCCGGATGCGTGATCCTGCCGCGCGCGGATTTACCGGCCGCGAACGGCGCTTCGATATCGACGCGGAACCATTCGCCGAACTCGCGATGGTCGGTGAGCGCGCGCCAGACCCGCTCCACCGGAGCGTTGAGGTCGATGGTCTTTTCGATGCGGTCCGTCATAACATGCAACCTCCCGATTGCGCTTCTATGGCGGAGTCAAACGCGATTCGCAACTGGAAAGTTGCGCTTCCGCGCGCCGCTTGCGCCGCCTCTTGCTCTCGCTAGTAAGCGGCCGATGGACCGCATCCTCATCCGCGGCGGCAATCGCCTCAGCGGTCGCATTCCCATTTCCGGCGCGAAGAACGCGGCGCTGACGCTGATGCCGTGCGCGCTGCTGACAGACGAGCCGCTGACGCTTCGCAACCTGCCGCGCCTCGCCGACGTCGACGGCTTCGGGCACCTCCTCAACCAACTCGGCGTGTCGACGATGGTCGAGGGCGCGCACCCGCAGGACTTCGGCCGGGTGATGACGTGCCGCGCGGCGCGCGTGACATCGACGGTCGCGCCCTATGACATCGTCAGGAAGATGCGCGCATCAATCCTCGTGCTCGGCCCGTTGCTCGCGCGCGCCGGCGAGGCGACGGTGTCGCTGCCCGGCGGCTGCGCGATCGGCAACCGGCCGATCGACCTTCATTTGAAGGCGCTCGAAGCGTTCGGCGCGGAGATCGAGATCGCGGCGGGCTATGTGAAGGCGGCCGCGCCGGGTGGCCGTCTTCCCGGCGGGACGGTGCGCTTCCCTGTCGTTTCGGTCGGCGCGACCGAGAACGCGCTGATGGCCGCCGTTCTCGCCAAAGGCACGTGCGTGATCGAGAACGCGGCGCGCGAGCCCGAGATCGTCGATCTGTGCCGCTGCCTGATTGCGATGGGCGCGGTCGTAGACGGCGTCGGGACCGAGACGCTGACGATCGAAGGCCGCGACCGCCTGCACGGCGCGACCTACAAGGTGATGCCCGACCGCATCGAGGCGGGCAGCTATGCCTGCGCCGCCGCGATCACCGGCGGCAGCGTCGAACTCGCCGGCGCGGACGCGGGCGAGATGGCGGCGACGCTCGACGCGCTGCGCGAGGCCGGCGTGACCGTCGGGGTGAAGAAGGACGCGGTCCGCATCGCTTCGGACGGCAAGCTCGGCCCGCTGACGCTCTCGACCGCGCCCTATCCGGGCTTCGCGACTGACATGCAGGCGCAGTTCATGGCGATGCTGTGCCTCGCCGAAGGCGCGAGCGTGCTGACCGAGACGATCTTCGAGAACCGCTACATGCACGTTCCCGAGCTCGCGCGCATGGGCGCGGACATCCACGTGCGCGGGCGATCGGCGGTGGTGCGCGGCGTCGCGGGGCTCGCGGGCGCGCCGGTGATGGCGACCGACCTGCGCGCGTCGATGTCGCTGATCATCGCCGGGCTCGCCGCGTCGGGCGAAACGCAGGTCGCGCGCGTCTATCACCTCGACCGCGGCTATGAGCGGCTCGAGGAAAAGCTCGCGGCGGTGGGAGCGGACATCGAGCGGGACTCGGACGGATGAGGTGAACGAGTCCGACTTCCTCGCGCTCCTTCGTCCGCTCGCCATGCACCCTGCGGCGCGCGGGTTCGCCGACGACGCGGCGGTGCTCGGCGATCTCGTGCTCACCCACGACATGATCGTCGAGGGCGTGCATTTCCGGGCCGACGATCCGCCCGGCGACGTCGCGTGGAAGTTGGTCGCTGTGAACCTTAGCGACCTCGCCGCCAAGGGCGCGACGCCGACGGCCGCGCTGATGGGATACAGCCTGTCGGGCGAGGCGGCGTGGGACGCGGCGTTCGTCGCGGGGCTGGCCGAGGCGCTCTCTGCGTTCGATCTGCCGCTCCTCGGCGGCGACACGGTTTCGCTGCCGCCGGGAAGCCCGCGAGTGCTCGGGCTGACCACGTTCGGACGGTCGCGTCATGCCCCCTCGCGGAGCGGCGCCAAGCCGGACGACGCTTTATGGGTGACGGGAACGATCGGGCTCGCGGGGATGGGCCTGCGCTGCGAAGGCAGCGAAGAAGCGATCGCCGCCTATCGCCGCCCGCGGCCGCGCCTCGCCGAAGGCCGGGCGCTCGCCCCGCTCGTCCATGCGATGATGGACGTGTCCGACGGCCTGCTGCTCGACGCGTCGCGGATGGCGGAGGCGAGCGGCCTCGCGCTCGAGATCGCGATCGACGCCATTCCGGTCGCGGGCGAGCGGCTGGCGGCGGTGACCGCGGGCGACGATTACGAGCTGCTGTTCGCGCTCCCCGACGGCACGGCGGCACCCGTCGCCGCGACGAGCATCGGGCGCTTTTCCGATGGGTCGGGCCTGACGCTAACCGACGGCGGCGTGCCCGTCCCGCTCCCGGCACGGCTCGGCTACATCCACGACTGAGGTTGCCTCGCGGCATATTTGCCGCCTATAGGCCCGCCCGACCGCGCGCGGGGCCGCGCCGACAAGACCGCAGGGAAAGACATCTCCATGAACTTCGTGCTGTTCGCCATTTTGAGCGGCGTCGTCGCCGTGCTCTACGGTTTCGTGACGTCGCGCCAGGTGCTCGCCGCCTCGCCGGGCAATGCGAAGATGCAGGAGATCGCGCTGGCGATCCAAGAAGGCGCGCAGGCCTATCTCGCCCGCCAGTATCGCACCATCGCCGTCGTCGGCGTCGTGGTCGCGGTGCTCGTCTTCGTGTTTCTGGGCCTGACCTCGGCGGTCGGCTTTCTGATCGGCGCGGTGCTTTCGGGACTGACCGGGTTCATCGGCATGAACATCTCCGTGCGCGCCAACGTCCGCACGGCCGAGGCCGCGCGCACCGGGCTCCAGAACGGTCTCACCGTTGCGTTCCGCGCGGGCGCGATCACCGGCATGCTCGTGGCGGGCCTGGCGCTCCTGGCGATCTCGCTATTCTTCTACATTCTCGTCCATGTGCGCGGCTATGCGCCCAACGATCGTGTCGTCGTCGATTCATTGGTCGCGCTAGCGTTCGGCGCGTCGCTGATCTCGATCTTCGCCCGCCTCGGCGGCGGGATATTCACCAAGGCGGCCGACGTCGGCGCGGACCTCGTCGGCAAGGTTGAGGCGGGTATTCCCGAGGACGATCCCCGCAACCCCGCGACGATCGCCGACAACGTCGGCGACAATGTCGGCGACTGCGCGGGCATGGCGGCCGATTTATTCGAGACATATGTCGTCACCGTCGGCGCGACGATGGTGCTGGTCGCGCTGCGGCTCGCCGACTTGACCAACGACGCGCAGTTGCTCGGCCTGATGAGCTTGCCGCTCGTGATCGGCGGCGTGTGTATCTTCACCTCGATCATCGGCACCTACATGGTTCGGCTCGGCAAGGGCCAGTCGATCATGGGCGCTCTCTACAAAGGCTTCTGGACGACGGCGGTGCTTTCGATTCCGGCCATCTACTTCGCCACGCGCTATGTTCTGGGCGGCGACATGAACGCCCCCATCGGCGGCGGGGTAAGCGATCTCGGCGCGTTCACGGGCATGAAGCTATTCTGGTCGATGATGGTCGGCCTGTCCGTCACCGGCGCGCTGGTGTGGATCACCGAATATTATACCGGCACCAATTATCGTCCGGTCCGCAGCATCGCCAAGGCATCGGAAACGGGCCATGGCACAAACGTCATTCAGGGTCTCGCGATCAGCCTGGAATCGACGGCGCTGCCGACGCTCGTGATCGTTGTCGGCATTATTGCCAGCTATTCGCTGACCAACAGCGTTATCGGCATCGCCTTCGCGGCGACCGCGATGCTCGCGCTCGCCGGCATGGTCGTGGCGCTCGACGCCTACGGCCCGGTCACCGACAACGCCGGCGGCATCGCCGAAATGGCGGGGATGGAAGACGAGGTTCGCCATCGCACCGACGCCCTGGACGCGGTCGGCAACACCACCAAGGCGGTGACCAAGGGCTATGCGATCGGCTCGGCCGCGCTTGGCGCGCTGGTGCTATTCTCGACGTTTACCGAGGATCTCAAATTCTACGCCGACAAGCTCCATCTGCCGCCCGAGGGCCTCGGCTTCTCGCTGTCGAATCCGTACGTCATCATCGGCCTGTTGCTGGGCGCGCTGCTGCCGTTCCTGTTCGGCGCGATGGGCATGACCGCGGTCGGCCGCGCGGCGGGCGATGTCGTGAAGGACGTCCGCGCGCAGTTCGCGAGCAACAAGGGCATCATGGACGGCACCAGCCGCCCCGATTACGCGCGCACCGTCGATCTGGTGACCAAGGCGGCGATCAGGGAAATGATCCTGCCGTCGCTGCTGCCGGTGTTCATGCCGATCGTCACCTTCTTCGTGATACGCGCGGTGGCCGGGCCGGAGGAAGCGTTCCAATCGTTGGGGGCGGTGCTTCTCGGCGTGATCGTCTCGGGGCTGTTCGTCGCCATCTCGATGACGTCGGGCGGCGGCGCGTGGGACAACGCCAAGAAATTCATCGAGGACGGCAACCACGGCGGCAAGGGGAGCGAGGCGCACAAGGCCGCCGTAACCGGCGACACCGTCGGCGATCCCTATAAGGACACGGCCGGTCCCGCGGTCAATCCGATGATCAAGATCACCAACATCGTCGCGCTCCTCCTGCTCGCGGCATTGGCGGCGCACGCGGCTGGCTGATCCGGATCGGGACAGCCGTATAAATGCCGTTTACGCGGCGATAACCGTCGCTATAGGCGGGTTGAGAAGCGCGATTCGACGCGCAAAAGGGATTTGGTCATGAAGAAGTTGCTTATCGCGCTCGGCGCTCTCGCGCTGGCACCGTTCCCCGCCCAGGCGGCGAGCTTCATGAACGGCAGCTTCGAGATGGGCACGAACGATCCGGGCGCGGGCTTCGTCGCGCTGAACACGGGCGATACCAGCATCGCGGGCTGGACCGTTGGCGGAGCGGGCATCGACTATATCGGCGGCTATTGGCAGGCGGCCGACGGCGTTCGCAGCATCGACCTGTCGCAGCTCGACGCCGGCAGCGTCGCGCAGACGTTCGACACTCTGATCGGCCAGGCCTATCGCGTGACCTTCTTCCTCGCGGGCAACCCGGACGGCGCGCCGAACGCCAAGACCGTGCTGACCATGGCTTCGGGCGGTGCCTCGCAGACCGATACCTTCACCGTCGGCGCGGGCAACACCCATGCGAACATGGGCTGGACGCCGTTCACCTATGATTTCGTCGCGAACGGCCTTTCGACGACGTTGAGCTTCGCGTCGCAGACGGGTACGCCCTATGGGCCGGCGCTCGATAACGTGTCGGTGCTCGCCGTGCCCGAGCCCGCCGCCTGGGCGCTGCTCATCGCCGGCTTCGGATTCGCCGGCGCGGCGCTGCGCCGCCGTCGCCGCGAGACCTTTGTCGCCGCCTAAGTCCCGTTAAGGTCCCTAGGGCTTAACCTGCATCAGTCCGATTAAGCTGCCGCGACCGCGCGGTTCGTGCAAAGCGAACCTCGCGGGCTGGAGCGGCGGGCATGCTTACAGAAAAATTCCTGATGGGGCGCGGGCGGCGCTACCTGACCGCCGACGATCTCGCCGCTCTCGAAGCGGCGGTCGAACGCGTCGTCGAGCTGCCGCCGCGCCACACGCTGACGCGCCGCGGCGAGCCGGTCGCCAACAGCACGCTGCTCCTAGAAGGAGTCTTGTGCCGCTACATGGACGACCGCGATGGAGACCGGCAGCTCGTCGCGGTCCAGATCGCAGGCGATTTCGTCGACCTTCATGCCTTTCCGATGAAGCACCTCGACCATGACATTGCCACGATCGGCCCCGCGACGGTGGCGCTGGTACCGCACGACCGGCTCGAAACGCTCGTCCTCGAGCGGTCGAGCCTCGCGCGCATGTTCTGGTTCTCGACCCTGCTTGACGCGGCGATGCACCGCGAGTGGATCTTTCGCCTTGGCCGCCTCGATGCGCGCGGCCGCGTCGCGCATTTCTTTTGCGAGCTGTTCGAGCGGCTGACGATGGTCGAGCTCGCCGAAGACGGGCGGTTTGGCCTGCCGCTGACCCAAGCCGACCTTGGCGAGGCGTGCGGGATGACGCCGGTCCACGCCAACCGCGTGCTGCGCGGCCTGCGCGAACACGGCGTGATCACGTTCCGCGACGGCGTGGTGACGATCGACGATCGCGAGGAGCTTCGCCGTCTCGCCGAATTCGATCCGGCGTATCTCTATCCGGGCGGCCCAGATGGCTGATCGAGGTTAGCTCGCGACGCGGCCGCGGCGACTATATTGGTTCTCAACCGGGGGTCGTCATGTCCGACAAGGATCGCGCCTATCTATTGAGGCGCCTCGAAGCCGAACGCGCGGCCGTCGACGCCGCGCGCGACCCATCGGTCAAGGCCGCGCATCGCGAGTTCGTCGAGCGTTACGAGCGGCTGCTGGCGGACGCGACGGACGAAGCGCCGGAGGCTCCCCTTTGAATTCCGCGCGGACCTCGCTAAAGGCGGCGCGATTTTTACGTGACCCAGAGGTTTGATGGCGAAGGAAGAACTGCTCGAGATGCGCGGCCAGGTGGTCGAGCTCCTGCCCAACGCGATGTTCCGCGTGAAGCTGGAGAACGACCATGAAGTGCTCGGCCACACCGCAGGCAAGATGCGCAAGAACCGCATCCGCGTGCTGACCGGCGACGAAGTGCTCGTCGAGCTGACGCACTATGATTTGACCAAGGGCCGGATCACCTACCGGTTCAAGTGACGGCCCCGACAGGCCGTCATCCCCGCGAAGGCGGGGATCCAGCGCGACAGGCGCCGCGCCTTATTCTCGCTTCCGCATCTCCGCGCCGCCTCGATCTGCTCGCGCGCATCGGCGTTACGCCCGACGCGATCGACCCCGCCGAAATCGACGAAGCCGCGCTGAAGGCCGAGCTACCGCCTCACCATGCGCGCCGCCTCGCCACCGCGAAGGCCTTGGCGGTCGCGGCGCGGCATTCGGGCGCGATCGTGCTCGCCGCCGACACCGTCGTCGCGGCGGGTCGGCGCATCCTTCCCAAGGCGGGCGACGAAGACTCCGCGCGCGTTTGTCTGAATCTGCTTTCGGGCCGCCGCCACCACGTGCTGACCGCGGTGACGGTGATCGACGCGGGCGGCAGGGCGCGGCACCGCCTCTCGAACAGCATCGTCGCGTTCAAGCCGCTGACAGTGGCCGAGGTAGAGGCCTATCTGGAAAGCGGTGAGTGGCGCGGCAAGGCGGGCGGCTATGCGATCCAGGGCCGCGCGGAAGCGTTGGTGCGCCGCCTCTCGGGCAGCCATTCGGGCGTTGTCGGCCTCCCGTTGTTCGAGACGCGCGCGCTTCTGATCGCGACGGGACTTGTGCTTGGCTGAATGGCTTTACGAGGCCGGGATCGGCGAGGCGCGCGCGGCGCGGGTCGAGGACGGCGCGATCGTCGAGGCGTGGATTGAGCCCGAAGGCGACGGTCCGCGCGCGGGCGCGGTGCTCGACGCGCGGCTGGTGCGCATCCTGAGCGCGCGGCAGGGAATCGCGGCGTTCGGCGGCGGCGAAGCGCTCGTCGAGCCGTTGCCCTCCGGACTCACCGAAGGCGCGGCGCTGCGTATCGAGATCGTCCGCGAGGCGCTTCCCGAACCCGGCAAACCGAAGCGCGCGAAGGCGCGCGCGACCGACGGTGCGCTGCGCGACGGATCGGACCTCGCCGCACGGGTTGCCGCGATGGGCGTTCCGGTCTCCGTGCTAAGCGCGCGTGGCCCGGACCTGCTCGAAGCGGCGGGATGGTCCGAGCTTCTCGAAGAGGCGGTATCGGGCGAAGTCGCCTTCCCCGGCGGCAGTCTACGTATCTCGCCGACGCCCGCGATGACGCTGATCGACATCGACGGGACGCTCGATCCGGCGGCGCTTGCGGTCGCGGGCGCGCGCGCGGCGGGCGAGGCGATCCGGCGCTTCGGCATCGGCGGCTCGATCGGCCTCGACCTGCCGACGCTCGGTAGCAAGGCGGAGCGCCAAGAGGCGGATTCGGCGTTCGACGCGGCGCTCCCGCAGCCGTTCGAGCGCACCGCCGTTAACGGTTTCGGCTTCATGCAGATCGTCCGCCCGCGCGTTCGCGCATCGCTGATCGAGATCCTACGCGAGGACGACGCGCCGGCACGCGCGTTGCTGCGTCGCGCCGAGCGGTCGGGGCTAACCGGCGCGGTCGAGCTTGTCGCATCGTCCACAATCGTTCGCATTCTCAGCGCGCATTCCGAATGGCTCGAGGCGATCGCGCGCAGCCTCGGCGGCCCCGTCACCTTGCCCGCGGACCCCGCGCTCGCCATCTGGGCGGGCTATGCCGCCAAAGCCCGCTAAGCCTGCCTGTCCCGTTTGCGGCAAGCCCGCATCCGCCCTGCACACGCCGTTCTGCGGTCAGGGCTGCCGCGACCGCGATCTGTTGCAGTGGCTCGGCGAAGGCTATCGCCTGCCCGGCCCGCCGGCCGACGAACGCGACTTCGCGGGAAACGAGGACGAGTAG
>JACDGO010000362.1 GCA_013821585.1 Sphingomonadaceae bacterium | reverse complement strand
CGCTCGCGGCGACGCTTGCCGAATGCGCGCTCGGTATCATCCTGTGGGCGAATTACGACATCGCCGGGCCGCAGTGGCAGTTTCAGGAATCGATCCCGCTGTTTGGGCGCTTCGCCTGGGCGCTCGGCATCGACGGCATCGCGCTCGTGCTGATCATGCTGACCCTGTTCCTGATGCCGGTGTGCATCGCGGCGTCGTGGGAAGCGATCACGGAGCGCGTCGGCGAGTTCATGGCGGCGTTCCTGCTGACCGAAGCGCTGCTGATCGGCACCTTTGCGGCGCAGGATCTGTTCCTGTTCTACATCTTCTTCGAAGCCGGCCTGATCCCGATGTATCTGATCATCGGCATCTGGGGCGGGCCAAACCGCATCTACGCCGCGTATAAATTCTTCCTCTACACGCTGCTCGGCTCGGTCCTGATGCTCGTCGCGATGCTGTGGATGGCGCACGCGGCGGGGACGACCGACATCCCGACGCTGATGCAATACGACTTCCCCACGGGCGCGCAGAAATGGCTGTGGCTCGCCTTCTTCGCGTCGTTCGCGGTCAAGATGCCGATGTGGCCGGTGCACACCTGGCTTCCCGACGCGCACGTCCAGGCGCCGACGGCGGGATCGGTGATCCTCGCGGGCGTGCTCCTGAAGCTCGGCGGCTACGGCTTCATCCGCTTCCTGCTGCCGATGTTCCCCGAAGGGTCGGCCTACTGGTTCTGGCTGGTGATGGGGCTGTCGATGATGGCGATCGTCTACACCAGCCTCGTCGCGCTGGTTCAGAGCGACATGAAAAAGCTCATCGCCTATTCGAGCGTCGCGCACATGGCGTTCGTCACCATCGGGCTGTTCGCCTTCGGGCGGCAGGGGATCGAAGGCGGGATGATCGTGATGCTCAGCCACGGACTCGTCTCGGCCGCGCTGTTCCTGTGCGTCGGCGTGATCTACGACCGGCTGCACACGCGCGACATCGACCGCTACGGCGGGCTTGCCACCAACATGCCGGGCTATGCGCTGCTGTTCATGGTGTTCACGATGGCGAGCGTCGGCCTTCCCGGCACCAGCGGCTTCGTCGGCGAGTTCCTCGCGCTGGTCGGCGCTTACGGTATCTCGACCTGGGTCGCGTTCGTCGCGACGACGGGGATCATCCTCGGTGCGGCGTACATGCTCTATCTCTATCGCCGCATCGTGTTCGGCGTGCAGGTCCACAAGGACGCGGCTGCAATGCCCGATCTGTCGATGCGTGAATGGGCGATCCTGCTGCCGATCGCGCTCGCGGTCATGTGGATGTGGGTTTATCCCGAAAGCTTCCTGCGCCCGATCCGGCGCGATGTCGGGAGCCTGCTCGCGCGGATCGAGCGGGCGAACCCGGGCGGAGATGCGGAATTGGCGGCAGGCAAGGCCATGCCGGTCCGCGCTGTGGCGGCGCAATGACGCTCCTCCTTACCCTCCCCGAGCTGGTCCTCTCGCTCGGCGCGACCGTGCTGATGCTCGTCGCGGCATGGCGCGGTGACGGGGCGACGCGCGCGATTTCGGTCGCGAGTGTCGCGCTGCTCGTCGCGGCTGGATTCGCGGCGTGCCTCGGGCCGCGGGGCGTGGGCTTCCACGAACTCTATCGCGCGGACGCCTTCGCGGCGTTCGCCAAGGTGCTGATCTATGCCGCGACGGCGGTGTGCATCGTCATCGCGCCGCGCTTCTTCGGCGACCTTCGAGCGGAATACCCGGTGCTGATCCTGCTCTCGACCGCGGGCGCGGGGATGATGGTCTCCGCGAACGACCTGCTGACGCTCTACATCGGCCTCGAGCTACAAAGTCTCGCCTCCTATGTGCTCGCCAGCTTCATGCGGCGCGACAGCCGGTCGGCGGAGGCGGGGCTCAAATATTTCGTGCTCGGCGCGCTGGCGAGCGGGATCCTGCTCTATGGGATCAGCCTGGTTTACGGGTTCACGGGAACGACGGGCTTCGCCGGGGTCGCGAGCGCGTTTCGCGCCGGATTGACGACCGGGCAGTTGTTCGGGCTGGTGTTCGTGTTCGCCGGCCTCGCGTTCAAGATCGCGGCGGTGCCGTTCCACATGTGGACGCCCGACGTTTATGAAGGCGCGCCGACGCCGGTGACTGTGCTGTTCGCGACCGCGCAGAAGGTCGCGGCGATCGCGCTGCTCCTGCGCGTCGCGACGGTCGCGATGGGCGCGGCGACGCTCGAATGGCGGCAGATCGTGATCTTCGCCAGCCTCGCCTCGATCCTGCTCGGCGCGGCGGGCGCGATCGGGCAGACCAATATCAAGCGGCTGCTTGCCTATTCGTCGATCAACAACATCGGCTTCGCGCTCGTCGGACTCGCGACCGGGACGCGCGAGGGGGTGAGTTCGGTGCTCACCTATATGGCGATCTACATCGTCATGACCTTAGGGTCGTTCCTCTGCGTGCTCCAGATGCGCGACGCGCGCGGCCGGCACGTCGAGACCATCGCAAGCCTGTCGGGCCTGTCGCAGCGGCGCAAGGGGCTGGCGGCGGCGCTGGCGATCTTCATGTTCAGCCTCGCCGGAATTCCGCCGCTGTTCGGCTTCTGGGCGAAGTTCGTCGTGTTCTCGGCGGCGGTCGATGCAGGGCTGACGCCGCTCGCCGCGATCGGCATCGCCGCATCGGTGATTGGCGCGTTTTATTATCTCAAGATCGTCAAGACGATGTATTTCGACGTCCCCGCGCCCGACTATGCGCCCGCCGCGAGCAGGCTCGAGAACGGGATGATCGCGGCATGCGCTACGTTCATCGTGTTCGGCTACCTCTTGATCCCTGCGATCGGCGCACGCGCCGACGCCGCGGCGCAGGCGCTGCTCTGACGATCGTCCGCGTCGCCGAAACGCAATCGACCAACGCCGACATGCTCGCGCGCGCGGCGCAAGGCGCGACCGAAGGCGAATGGCTGGTCGCCGATACGCAGACCGACGGATGCGGACGAATGGGGCGCGCGTGGGAGTCGCCGCCGGGCAACCTTTATGCGAGCGGGCTGATGCGGCTGCACCCCGACGATCCGCCGGCGGCGACGCTGGCGCTCGTCGCGGGGGTGGCGGTGCATCAGGCGCTGGCGCTGTGGGCGGACGGGATGACGCTGAAGTGGCCGAACGATGCGCTGGCAGGCGAGGCAAAGATTGCGGGCGTTTTGCTCGAGCGGGCGGGAGACGCGGTGGTCGTCGGCGTAGGGGCGAACCTTGCGCGTCATCCCGATCTTCCGGATCGACATGCGACCAGCCTCGCCGCTCTGGGCATTGCAACGCCCGAACCGATTGCGGTCGCCGAGGCGCTTACC
>JACDGO010000361.1 GCA_013821585.1 Sphingomonadaceae bacterium | reverse complement strand
CCCCTTGCGCGACCGCGACCGCGAACGCGTCCGCCGCTTCAGCCAGCGCGAGCAGGAGCAGCGCGATCATGCGAGCAAGGTCTCGACCCATTCGGGAACGAGAACGCTCGCCGGCCCGGTGCGCGTTTCGTCGAAGAACATGCTGCCTTCCGAAGGCTCGAGGTTGAGTTCGAGTGTCCGCGCGCCTTGATATTTCGCCGACCGGACGAATCCCGCCGCGGGATAGACCGCGCCCGATGTACCAATCGATACGAACAGGTCGCAGCGCGCGATGGCCCGGTCGATCGCGTCCATCGCGTAGGGCATCTCGCCGAAGAACACGATATCCGGCCGCAGCGCGGGATCGCTGCACGAAGGGCAATCGAGCCGGCCGCCCATCGGTCCCGTCCATTCGCGGCGCTCGCCGCATGCCGCGCACAGCGCGCCGAGCAAACGCCCGTGTATATGGATCAGCCGCTCCGCTCCCGCGCGCTCGTGCAGATCGTCGACGTTCTGCGTGACGATCAACAATTCGCCCGGCCACGTGGCGTCCAGCCGCGCGAGCGCGCGGTGCGCGGCGTTGGGCCCGACGTTCGCCAGATTCGCGCGGCGCGCGTCGTAGAAGCGATGCACCGTTGCCGGATCTCGCGCGAGCGCCTCCGGTGTGCACACGTCCTCGACGCGGTGTCCTTCCCACAGCCCGTCCGGCCCGCGAAAGGTCGCGAGGCCGCTTTCCGCCGAAATCCCGGCGCCGGTCAGGATGACGATATTGTGGGCCAAACGAATGTCAGTGCGCGCGCGGATGGTCGAGCATGACGTTGAGCACCGTGTCGCGCTTGTTCGCGAGGAGCGCGCACATCAGTTGCCCGGGCGCCGTGGCGGAGGCGTTCTGGAAATAGTTCACGACGGTGTTCGCGGGCTCGTAGGTGACGTCGCCGACACGCGCCGGCCGTTCGCGCCCGTCGCCGATCTTGACCAGGAACGATCCCGCCGTGACGAAGCAGATCACCGGGACGGTGTGCTTGTGCATCGGCATGATTTGTCCCGGAAGGAAATCGACGCGCGTCGCCTCGACGCGATCGACTTCCTTTGCTGGATCGATCGGAATCGTCGCGATCGGCGTGCGCGTGGGAGGCGTCGCGTGCGCCTGAACGCAAGCCACCATGCCAAGCCACAGGGCGGCGAACTTCCAATGGGTCATCGAATGCTCCGGTCTTTTGCCGGGGGTTCCCTTGCAGCCCGCGCCGGGTGAAGTCGAGGCGCCGTCTCGACTTCACCGCGCGACCGGCTAGGCTTGCGCGATGACCCAGGGCAAGATTCGCGTCGGGATCGGCGGCTGGACCTACGAGCCGTGGCGCGGTGTGTTCTATCCCGAAGGCCTCGCCCAGAAGCGCGAACTCGAATATGCCGCCGCGCGTCTGACCGCGATCGAGATCAACGGCACCTATTACGGCAGCCAGAAGCCCGCAACGTTCGCGAGCTGGGCGAAGGCCGCGCCACCGGACTTCAAGTTCAGCGTCAAGGCATCGCGCTTCTGCACCAACCGCCGCGTGCTCGCCGAAGGCGCTGAGTCGGTCGAGCGCTTTCTGACGCAAGGGATCACCGAGCTGGGCGACACGCTCGGCCCGATCCTGTGGCAGTTCATGGCGACCAAGAAGTTCGACGCCGAAGACTTCGCCGAATTCCTGAAGCTGCTTCCGGAAAAGCAGGACGGGCTCCCCCTTCAGCATGCGCTCGAAGTGCGCGACGAGAGCTTTCGCGATCCCGCCTTTTACGCGCTGGCGAAGAAGGCGAACGCCGCGATCATCTTTGCCGACAGCGACACGTTCCCATGCATCGACGAGCCGACCGCCGACTTCGCCTATGCCCGCCTCCAGCGATGCCGCGAGGAGATCGAAACCGGCTATGGCGACACCGCGCTCGACCGCTGGGCGGAGACGGCACAAGGTTGGGCGAAGGGCGGGTGCGATACCTATGTCTTCATGATCTCGGGCGCGAAGGTGCGCGCACCCGCCGCAGCCCAAGCCTTGATTGCCCGGCTCTAGGGCGGCATTGCCGCCGCCATGACGCGCATCGGCATCCTCGGAAGCAAGGGCCGCATGGGCCAGGCGATCGCCGGCGCGCTTGGCGACACCACGGTGCTCGCGGGGGGCGTCGACGACGGCGACGACGCGGCGGCGCTGGCAGAAGCAAGCGACGTGCTCGTCGACTTCTCGACCCCCGCGGCGCTCTCCGCGCACCTTACCGCCGCGCGGCTGCACCGCACGCCGATCCTGATCGGCACCACGGCGCTCGACGCATCGCATCACGCGATGATCGACGACGCCGCGCGCGACATCGCGGTGCTTCAGGCGGCGAACACCTCGCTCGGCATCAATCTGTTAAAGGCACTCGTCGAGCAGGCCTCCGCGCGGCTCGGACCCGACTGGGATATCGAGGTGCTCGAGATGCACCATCGCGGCAAGGCCGACGCGCCGTCGGGCACCGCGCTGCTCCTCGCAGCCGCCGCCGCCAAGGGGCGCGGCAAGAGCCTGCCAGAGCTCAGCCGCTTCGACCGCGACGGCTTGCGCGACGAAGGGTCGATCGGCTTCGCGTCGTTGCGCGGCGGATCGGTCGCGGGCGATCACATGGTCATCCTCGCGACCGAAGGCGAGCGCATCGAGCTCGGCCACCGCGCCGAGAACCGGCTGATATTCGCGCGTGGCGCGGTGAAGGCGGCGCTGTGGCTCGCGGACAAACCCGCCCGGCGCTACGCGATGGCCGACGTATTGGGATTATAGAGGGGGAGACCGACATGTCCGCAAGCAATGTCGCCGTGATCCAAGGCATCTACGACGCGTTCGCCGTCGGCGACGTGTCGGGCGTCCTCGGCGCGATGAGCCTCGACATCGTCTGGAATGAGGCCGACGATTTCCCTTATGCCGACGGCAACCCCTATGTCGGCCCCGAGGCGATCGCCAAGGGTGTGTTAATGCGATGCGGCACCGAATGGGACGGCTTCGGCGTCGTCGTCGGCGAACTCCTCGACGCCGGGGATACCGTCGTCGCGCTCGGTCATTATGTGGGCATCTACAAGGCGACGGGAAAACCGATGCGCGCGCAACTCGTCCACGTGTGGCGAATCGCCGGGGGCAAGGCGGTCCGTTTCCAGCAATATGCCAACACGCTCCACGTAGCGCATGTGACCGGGCTCGACCTCTCCGAACCCGGACATTGAAAAAGGCCGACATCTTCGAATTCTACCGCCGTCTCGCCGAGGCGAACCCGTCGCCCGAAACCGAGCTCGAATCGGGCGATATCTACCAGTTGCTCGTCGCCGTCGTGC
>JACDGO010000360.1 GCA_013821585.1 Sphingomonadaceae bacterium | reverse complement strand
ATTTCGGACGACGCACCAAATTACTGTTGTTAATCAATATCTTAACGAGAGATAATGGATGTTCGCGGGGCCAGCGCGCGGGAAACGGCCGATCCGCTTCTCAGCGCGAATGCGTGTCGAGGCTGCGCAGATATTCCGCCATGTCCGCCCGCTGGCGCCCGCCGGTCAAGTAGAAGGGATGCGGCGCGAGGCGGCCGCGGCTCGGATTGAACAGCGCGTCGAGGCTCGGCACCGAATTGTCGTGGAGGAATACCGGCTTGCGCGCGAGATCTAGGAGCAGCGGCATCGCGACGCCACGCTTTTCACCGCGCAGGCTCGCGTTCACGACCGCCATCTTGTCGTCGAAAAAGCTGCCGGGCGTGTCCTGCACCGCATTGAGCGGGGGCGTGCGCGGCGCGAGGATCACCGGCCGGTCGCCCGGAAAAATCTGCGCCATCGCATGGATCGTTGTCGGGACGGGGCGGCCCTGGTTGGTGTTGTGGCAGCCGGTGCATCCCGCCGACTGGAACAGCGCGCGACCGCGCTGAACCGCGGCGCGATCGCCGAATGCGCCGGGAGGCGCTGGTAGTGATGAAAGATACGCGTTCAACGCCAGCAGCTTGCGATTGTCGACACGGAAGCCGATCGGCGTCGTAAGCGTTCCCGGCTTTCCTCCGGCTGTCGCGCGGACATAGGGATAGCCGGTGACGCCTGTGTCCGCGAGAATCTTCACATAGTCGGCGATCATCTCGTCGCCCGCCGCTCCCGCCAGCTTGTGGACGAACGCGCGTCCGCCGGGGGTGGTCAGCATCGTCTGGTCGAACAGTGTCGTGAACACCAGGTTGCTGAAATCGTCGATCTTGGTGAAGGTCGCCTCGCTGCCATAGGGCGCGGCCAGGTCCTGCCTGAACAATGGCGAATTGTGCATGGGATCGCCGTTGCCGTCGAACGTGTCGTCGAACATGCCGATCGGATAGAAGCGCGGATTGCCGAAATACGCGTCAAAGTCGGCTTCGGACGAGTTTTCGGTTAGGCCGGTCGGAGCACGGCCGAGCGTCTTGCCGTGGTTCGCGTCGAGCTGCGTCTGCGCGACGGTATAGAGCGCGCGCGTGTTGGCTGCGGTCGCGAAGATCTTGCCGAGGTTGAGACTGTGGTTGGCCAGCCCGTCGATCCGGCTGCCGATCGATCCGCCCTTGGGCGACTTGAACACCGATGCGTCGGTCATCGCGTGGCACAACGCGCAGGTCGCGCCGACCTTGGCCCCCTTGGGCGCCATGCCGATGACGGCGTTCGCCTTGATCAGCGCCATCGTCACGTTCGGATCGTTGAGCAGCGCGGAGCTGCGCCCGGACGGATCGGCGCGAAGCTCGGCGGCGAGGCGCGCCTTGGTCGCGGAGTCGATCGCGTCGGCGTCGATCTGCAGCCCGAGCTCGAGCGCCTGCATCGGCGTGACCCTGGCGGCCATGATCCCGGCGGGGAGGCGGACGGCGTCTGTCCAGAAGCCCTCGTTGCCGAATGTCTCGAAACGGAAGACCTCGCGGCCGAGCGCGACATCGCCCATCGCCTGCGGCAGTGGCTTGCCTTGATCGGCGGGGCCGGCGCTCGCCGCCATCGGGGTCACTCGGCGCGGCGCGGCATTCGATACGACGCCGGCAACCGCGACGCATGCCGCGACCGAAGCGAACAGCGCGACATAAGTGCGTGATTTGCCTATCATGCGATCCTCCACCGTTCGATTGCGCGGGCATTTTTGCCGCCGCGAAGTGCGATCCGAAGAACTCGATCCGTCGCGCGTGCAACCCGCCCGGCGCGCGCGGGGTTCCGATGAACGCCGGATTAATACGCCGCGGGACGCGCTTGAGCCGATAAGGCACCGGCGTTGCGGATATTCGCGCGGTCGCTGACGTTGTGTCGCACGAGACTGGAGTTCCGTTATGCAGAAATTGTCTTCCCATGTCGCGATCGTCACCGGGGCCAGTTCGGGAATCGGTCAGGCGATCGCCATCGCTTTTGCGCGCGAGGGCGCGGCCGTGGCGATCGTCCATTGCGATCAGCGCGAAGGCGCGCAGGCCACCGAGCGGGTGATCAAGGACGCGGGCGGTCGCGCGCTGATTATCGAGGCCGACGTGCGGGAGGAAAAGCAGGTCGACGCCGCGGCGGCGCGCTGCCGCGCGGAATTCGGCCCCCCGACACTGCTGGTCAACAGCGCGGGTGTCGACGCAGGCGGGATCAAGGTCGCCGACATGACGCTCGAGCATTGGGACAATGTCCTGCGCACCAATCTCACCGGCCCCTTCCTATTCTGCCGCGCGGTGATCCGCGGGCTGCGCGACGCGAAGAAGCGGGGCAAGATCATCAACATCTCGTCGGTGCATCAGGAAATTCCGCGCTCGGGCGCGGCGGACTATGACGCGTCGAAAGGCGGCTTGCGCAACCTGACGACGACGCTGGCGCTCGAGCTCGCGCCCGAGGGGATCACCGTCAACAATATCGCGCCCGGCATGGTGCTGACGCCGATGAACGCGGAAGCGATCGAGGATCCCGAAAAACTCGTCGAACAGGTCCAGAGCATTCCGCTCAAACGCGCGGCGGGCGCGCAAGAGGTTGCACAGCTCGCGGTCTATATCGCGTCGGCCGACGGCGACTATGCCACCGGCGCGACTTTCACGCTCGACGGCGGTCTCAGCATCAACACAGGACAGGGCGCCTAGATTGGCCTAAACGGCATCCAGCATCAGCAACGCATAGCTTGGCGCGTCGCTCGTCCAGACATTCCGGATTGTCCAGCCCGATCGCGCGGCTAATCCATTGAGGTCGCCCAGCGAGAACTTGTGGCAGTTCTCCGTGTGGATGGTTTCGCCCGCGGCCATGTCGAAGCCGCGGTCGCCGATCACGATCCGCTGATCGCGACGGCTAACGAGGTGCATCTCGATCCGGCCGTCCGCATCGTTCCAGATCGCACGATGCGCGAAGGCGTCGATATCGATTACGCAGCCGAGTTCGCGCCTCATCCGCGCGAGCAGATTGAGGTTGAACGCCGCGGTCACGCCGCCGGCGTCGTCATAGGCCGCCACGAGCGTCGCCGCGTCCTTGCGCATATCGACGCCGAGCAGGAAGCGTGCATCCGGTCCCAGCAGCGTGCGCGCCGAGCGCAGGAACGCGATCGCCTGCTCCGTCGTGAAATTGCCGAGCGTGGACCCGGGAAAGAAGCCGACGAGCGGCCGGCGTCGAAGCCCGGGCTCGAGCGTCAGCGGCGCGGTGAAATCGCCGTGGAGCGGCACGACGCGCAAGTCCGGATAATCGGCGCGGATTGCCGCGCACGACCGC
>JACDGO010000359.1 GCA_013821585.1 Sphingomonadaceae bacterium | reverse complement strand
CTACTTCCGGGCGCAAGACATCGCGCTGCCCGACCCGCCTTTCCTTGACGAGGTGACGGTCGAGTTCGGCATCGCGGCGGGCGGCGGGCGTTATCACGTGCCGTTGCTGGTCTCGCCGTTCGCTTATTCCACTTACCGGGGCAGCTGATGGCGGTCGATCTTTTCGAGTGGCTGAACCTCGCGATCCGCTGGCTGCACGTGACCGCAGGGATCGCGTGGATCGGCGCGTCCTTCTACTTCGTCTGGCTCGACAATCACCTCACGCCGCCCAAGCAGGGAGAAGCCTCCGGCGAAGTGTGGTCCGTGCATGGCGGCGGCTTCTACCACAAGCAGAAGTATCAGGTCGCGCCGAGCGAGATGCCCGCCGACCTGCACTGGTTCAAGTGGGAGGCGTATTGGACGTGGATCAGCGGCTTTTCGCTACTGATTTTGGTCTATTATGTTGGCGCAGGAACCAATCTGGTCGACCCGGCGAAGGCTGTGCTCAGCCCGACTGCGGCAATCGCGATCGGGCTTGGCGCGCTGGCGCTTGGCTGGCTGGTGTACGATCTGCTGTGCCGTTCGCGGCTGGGCGACGACAATCGGCTGCTCGGCGCGGCGTGGTTCGCGGTTCTGTTCGCCGCCGCGATTGGGCTGGATCGCCTGTTCAACGCACGCGGCGCCTATCTGCATGTCGGCGCGATCATCGGCACGGTGATGGTCGGCAACGTATTTTTCGTCATCATCCCCAACCAGCGCAAGGTGGTGGCGGCTCTCGCCTCGGGCCGCACGCCCGACCCCAAGCTGGGCGCGGCCGCCAAACAGCGCTCTCTGCACAACAACTACATGACGCTGCCGGTGCTGTTCATCATGATCAGCCATCATTATCCGATGACGTACGGCGCGCACCGGCCCTGGCTGGTGCTGGCGCTGCTCGGGCTGACCGGCGTGGCCGTGCGACATGTGTTCAACCTGCGCCACCGCGCGCTGGGGACCTCGCCGGCGATCGCGCTCGCCGCGGCGCTCGCCTTCGCCAGTGTAAGCTATGTGACGTGGGAAAAGAGCGAGGCGGCGGCAGCGGCGGCGCGAGAGGCGGACGACGCACCTGTCGCACCTGTCGCGCCCGCCGCGAACAGCTATGCCGCTATTCAGCCGATCCTGCTCAAGCATTGCTCGGGCTGCCATGCGCAGCATCCCTCCAATGCCGCGTTCGCCGCGCCGCCGCTCGGCGTAGTGTTGGACTCGTACGAGCATGTCCGTGCAGTTGTCCCCCGCATCAAGCTGGTGGCGGTCGATGCCGAGATCATGCCGCTGGGCAACACCACCGGCATGACCAAGGCCGAGCGCCAGCAACTTGGATCATGGATCGCGAAGGGCGCACCACGGTGATCCAATTTCTCCTGAACGGTAAATTGAATCAATTAACCAGCATCGATCCCACGATGACCGTGCTCGAACTGCTCCGCTCCCGGTTGCGGCTTACTGGCACCAAGGAAGGCTGCGCGGAGGGCGATTGTGGTGCGTGCACTGTTCTGCTTGGCGACCTCACGGATGGCGATCGGCTGGTCTGGCGCGCGGTCAACGCCTGCATCCTGTTCGTGCCGATGCTCGACGGCAAGGCACTGCTGACCGTTGAAAGCCTGGGCGGCCAGCATCCGGTTCAGCGCGAGCTGGTTGAGCGGCATGGCTCGCAATGCGGCTTCTGCACTCCAGGCTTCGTCATGTCGCTTGTCGGGCGATCGATGGCGGCAATGGGCACCCAGAGCGTGCCCGTCGCCGACGTCATTTCCGGCAATCTCTGCCGCTGTACCGGCTACGGGCCGATCCTCGCCGCGGGTGAAGCCGTCCCGGAAGCGCGACGCGACGATAGCGCGACGATCACGGCGCTGCGAACCATCACGCGCACCGAGCTGCTGAAGGTGGCCTATGACGATCCGCTCGTGGGCACGCGCCGGTTCGCTTTCGTCGCGCGCACCGCCGACGCGCTCGCTGCCTTGCTGATCGAGCATCCGGACGCGCGGCTAATCGCCGGGGCGACCGACGTCGGCCTGTGGGTGACGAAGCAGCAGCGTGTGTTGCCGACCGCCATCTTCATCGGCGACATCGCCGATCTTCGCACGATCGAGGAGACCGACCAGGGCCTGCGGCTCGGGGCCGGTGTCCGGTATTCCGAGGCGTGGCAGCCGCTCGCCCGGCTCCATCCCGCGCTGGGCGAACTGGTGCGCCGTATCGCGGGTACGCAGGTCCGCAACGCCGGGACCATCGGTGGCAACATCGCCAATGCCTCGCCGATCGGCGACACGCCGCCCGCGCTGATCGCGCTTGGGGCCAACCTGACGCTGCGCCGTGGCAACGAACGCAGGGTGATGCCGCTCGAAGCGTTCTTCCTGTCCTACGGAAAGCAGGACCGCCGCCCGGGCGAGTTCGTCGAGAGCATCTTCGTACCGCGTCCAAAGCCGGGCGCGGTAATCCGCGTAGACAAGCTGTCGAAACGCTTCGACAGCGATATTTCGGCCGTCTGCGGGGCGATCGCGCTTCGTGTCGAAGCCAAAATCGTGCTCGAGGCGCGGGTCGCGTTTGGCGGCATGGCCGGCACACCACAGCGCGCGCGGGCTTGCGAGGCCGTACTGATCGGTCAGCAGTGGAGCGGCGCCACGATCGAGGCCGCTGTCGCGGCGCTTGCGGAGGATTACCAGCCGCTCACCGACGTGCGCGGAAGTGCGGCCTATCGGTTGGTCGCTGCCGCAAACCTGCTCCGACGCTTCTGGCTAGAACAAGCGGGCGAGCCAGTAAGCGTCCTGGAACTGGCGAATGGCTGACCGCGACCCTGGTGCGTTACGCGCGGTCTCCCGTTCGCTGCCGCACGACAGCGCCGAAGGTCATGTTTCGGGCCTTGCGCGCTACACAGACGATGTACCCGAACCCGCCGACCTTCTGCACTGCGCCTTCGGCCAGAGCCGGTTCGCGCATGCGCGTCTCCGTTCGATCGACCTCGCTCCAGTCCGCGCGGCACCGGGCGTGATCGCCGTGTTCGCGGCCGGCGACATCCCAGGCAAGAACGACGTCAGTCCGGTTGCTGGGGACGACCGCCTGTTCGCTGAGGACGAGGTGATCTGCGTCGGCCAGTCGCTGTTCGTCGTGGCGGCGACGAGCGCAACGGCGGCGCGTAGGGCCGCCAGGCTGGCGATCGCCGATTACGAGCCGCTGCCCTACGCCGTTACGATCGCCGAGGCGCAGGCGGCGGGCGCGCTGATCGAAGCGTCCCAGCGGATGGCACGCGGCGATGTGGCGACCGCGCTGGCGGCCGCGCCCCACCGCCTGGCTGGTTCGCTCGAGATCGGCGGCCAGGATCATTT
>JACDGO010000358.1 GCA_013821585.1 Sphingomonadaceae bacterium | reverse complement strand
GCCGTTCTGCGCGATCGGCTCGCCGTCCGACGCGAGCAAAGTGATGCGCGGCGGGGCGATCGGCTTCAGCGATTTCGAAAGCGGCGCGGTTAGCGCGAGCCAGGCGAACAGCGCCGCGAGCAGCACGACGACGCTGATCGCGCCGCGCCTGATCCACGGCCATTGACGGTTCGTGGAAGGCGGCGCGATGGGCGGTGCGGGAGTCGGCCCCGACGGATCGACGTCCCGAACGCCGGATGCGCGCGCCAGCAGGTCGTCGATGCTTGTCGCGTGTTCGTTCATCGGAATAGCTGTATTACATAGCTAAGACGGTGGTGGCGAGAGGCAAATCGCTTTACCGGCGCGTTAACCTTGTCGCGCTATGCACGCGCGCGTGGTTATGTGCATCAAATCGCTGTTGACCGGTCTCGTCGCGCTCGCGTTCGCCGTGATCGCGACGCCCGCGCTCGCGGCGACCTGCGGCTCTGCCACCTCGGCCGGGACCGCGCCGCCGGGATGGGAGACCTATTGCTGGCTCGACTTCTCGACCTACAACGACGCGACCGCGCGCTCGGCCGCGGGCCAGACCTTTGCCTTCGCGCTTTCGGACGGCTCGGTGTTCAACGTCACGATGAAGGCGACGAGCACGGCGGCGACGGCGGTAAACGCGGTCGTCGCGCCGTCGTGGACCGGAGCGGCGGTCGGCAACACCGCCTTCCTCGGCATTCCCGGCAAGCCGATCCTCTACACCGCGAACAATGCCTCGACGGTGACGCTCAGCCTCACGAACATGAGCATCACGCCGCCCGCGGGATCGCCCGCGGTCACGCAATATATGATCGTCGCGGCCGACGCGGAATCGACCAACAACGGCGAATCCCTGTCGTTCGTCACCAACGGATCGAACTGGGTCACGCTCGATACGGTGCCGCCGATTACCGGCAACGCCTATCCGACGGTCAACAACACCGGAACTACGGTCACTGAAACGGGCGTCGCGGGAACCGTTGGCGGTTTCATCTTCGGCACCAAGACCCCGACGACGGTGACCGGAACGCTCGTCGCGGGGGGCCTTCAGGGCGCGATGTTCGCGGTGCGCTTCGCCTCGCTCCGTCTCAACAAGACGATCGTCAGCGGACGCATCGCCGCCGCCGACCAGTTCACCTATTCGGTCTCGAGCACCACGACGGGAACGGTGTTCGCGACGAAGACGACGAGTGGCGCGGGGCTGACCGGCTTCACCGACGCGGTAGCGATCATGGCCTCGGGCCTTCCACTCACGCTGAGCGAGGCGATGGCGGCGGGAAGCGTCAGCGCGCTCGCCAATTACAGTTCGCGCCTGACCTGCACCAACGCGACGGCGGGATCGCCGACGCCGTTGCCGGCCAATGTCGCGACGACAAGCTATGCGTTTGGTTCGCTGGCCTATGGCGACGCCGTCACCTGCATCTATTCCAACACGCCCTTCCCGCGCCTGACGCTGACAAAGGCGCTTGGCGGGACGCGCGTGTTCGCCGCCGACCAGTTCACCGTCACGATCAAGAACGGGGCGACGACCACCGCGAGCGCGACAACGACAGGGGCGGGATCGGCCGTCTCCACCGGCACGACCGGCGCGGTGCTAGTCACGCCCGCGACCGCGTATACGCTCGACGAGGCGGCGGCGGGGACGACGGTGCTCAGCTACTACACTTCGGGAATGGCGTGCACCAATAGCTATGGCGCCTCCGCCACGGTGCTTCCCGCGACGTCTGGGGGCGCTGTCACGCCCGCGCTCGGCGACAATATCAGCTGCACGATCACCAACACGCCGAAGCCCTCGGTCGCGAACCTGACGATGACCAAAACGTCGGCGATCATTTCCGATCCCGTCAACGGCGCGGCCAACCCCAAGCTGATTCCTGGCGCGATCGTCCGCTATACGGTCACCGTTACCAACACCGGCACCGGACCGGTCGATGCGAGCACGGTGGTCATCACCGATCCCCTGCCCGCGGGCCTCAACGCGTCGGTCGCGGGAACCGCCGTGACCTTCACCGACGGCACGCCGGCGAGCGGGCTGACCTATACCTATGGCACGAACGTCACCTGGACGAAGGCGGCGGGCGGCGGCGCGCCCTATACCTACACCCCGGCCCCCGACGCCAATGGATTCGACGCACTGGTGACGGGGATTCGCATCGCTCCAACCGGCGCGCTCGCCGCGACGAGCCCGAGCGGCCAGCCGAGCTTCACGATCCAGTTCACCGCTAAGATCCGGTAGCGCGCTAGCCCACCTTGCGGTGCTCGCCCTTGACCCAACGGACAGTGCCCGAACTCGCGCGCATCACGACGCTCTCTGTCGTCATCGCGCCGCCTTTCAGCCGCTTGACTCCGTCGAGCAGCGACCCGTCGGTCACGCCGGTCGCTGCGAAGATGCAGTCGCCCTTCGCCAGATCCTCGAGGTCGTATACACGGTCGAGGTCTTCGATGCCCCATTTGCGCGCGCGCGACCGCTCGTCGTCGTTGCGGAAGAGGAGCCGCCCCTTGAACTGGCCGCCGACGCAGCGCAGCGCCGCGGCGGCGAGCACCCCTTCGGGTGCCCCGCCCGATCCCATGTAGACGTCGATCGTCGTCGACGGATCGGTCGTCGCGATCACGCCGGCGACGTCGCCGTCGGGGATCAGCATGATACCGCAGCCGACCGCGCGCAGCTCGGCGATCAGCTTTTCGTGGCGCGGCCTGTCGAGCACGCAGGCGATGATCTCATGGGGCTCGACGCCCTTTGCCGCCGCCACCGCCTTCACATTCTCGGTCGCCGATTTGTTCAGGTCGATCACGCCGGGCGGATAGCCGGGGCCGACCGCAAGCTTGTCCATATAGACGTCGGGCGCGTTGAGGAGGTTGCCGGCTTCCGCGACCGCGAGCACGGCAAGCGCGTTCGGTCCCGCCTTGGCGGTGATTGTCGTCCCTTCGAGCGGATCGAGCGCGATGTCGATCTTCGGCCCCGTCCCCTGCGCCGACCCGACCTTTTCGCCGATGAACAGCATCGGCGCCTCGTCGCGCTCGCCCTCGCCGATCACGACGGTGCCGTCCATCGCGAGTTCGTTCAAGGCCGCGCGCATCGCCTCGACCGCCGCGGCGTCCGCTGCCTTCTCGTCGCCGCGACCGATCATCTTCGACGCCGCGATCGCCGCCGCCTCGGTCACGCGCACCATTTCGAGCACAAGGACACGATCGAGAACCTGACTTGCCGCTACCATCGATCATGTTCCTGTGCTGACCGCGTGCGGCGCGGTTAGGCGAGGGGCATGACATTGTCGAGAATGACGCTCGTGATCGTTGTGACGCTGATCACCGCGCCCGCGGAAGCGGAGGACATGCG
>JACDGO010000357.1 GCA_013821585.1 Sphingomonadaceae bacterium | reverse complement strand
GTCCAGCGGACCGCTGCACGAAGATCGCACCGTCGTCCGCCGCACGTCGACCGTGCGGCACGGCTGGCATAACGGCTGGCGGCGTCACCGCGTCTGCACGATGCAGTGGCGGAATCATCACCGCGTCCGCCGCTGCTGGTGGCGCTAGGCTAAAGCGCGCGGATCGCGCCGCCGGCGACGGCGAGGTGATCCGCGCGCGCCGCGTCCGTGAACAGCGCGGGTTCGGTCCCGGTCATCCATACTTGGCCGCCGCCCGCGGCGAGACGCTCGAACAGCGCGCCGCGGCGTAGCGGATCAAGGTGCGCGGCGACCTCGTCGAGTAGCAAGATGGGACGCCGGCCAATGCGCCGCGCGACGAGATCGGCATGCGCGAGAACGAGCCCGAGCAGCAGCGCCTTTTGCTCGCCCGTCGAGCTGCGCGCGGCGGGTTGCTCCTTGCCGAGATGAATGACCGTCAGATCCTGACGGTGCGGTCCTGAGAGCGTCCGACCCGCCGCCGCGTCCCGCGCGCGATCTCGGCCCAAATCCATGATGCCGTCCCAACCTTCCAAACTCAGTCCGGCGCGCGCGAATGGGCCATCTGGCTGCTCTGCGGCAGTCAGCGACAGCGCATCGACCAGCCGCGCCCGCGCCTCGGCGATCGGCGTCGCGTGCTCCGCCATTGCCGTTTCGAGCGCGGTCAGCCAGTCGGCATCGGGGTTGGCTTCCGCGAGCAGCCGGTTGCGCTGGCGCATCGCCGCTTCGTAGCGCGCGCTGTGGTGCGCATGGCCGGGTTCGAGCGCGAGGACGAGCCGGTCGAGAAAGCGCCGGCGCTCGCCGGGCGTACCGGCGAACAACCGGTCCTGCGCGGGCGTGAGCCACACCAGCGACAACCATTCCGACAGCGCGGTCGCGGATGCAGTCGCGCCGTTTATGCGGACGATGCGGCGTTCGGGCGCGGCGGCGATGGCGCCGGTGCCCAGTGCGCCTCCGTTCGAAAGCATCACGCTCATTGAAAACCCGCCCGAGCCGTCGCTCCGCGCCATTTCCCCCAGCGCCGCCCCGCGCAGCCCGCGCCCCGGGGCGAGCAGTGAAATCGCTTCGAGGACGTTCGTCTTGCCCGCGCCGTTCTCGCCAGTCAGCACGACGAAGCCCGGCCCCGGCGCGATCTCGGCGCGCGCGTAGGAGCGAAAGTCGGTGAGGGTGACGCGGGTGAGCGGCATGCTAGCCGAATTCGACGCGACAAAGGCCGTTTCGCGCCATCCAGAATTCGCACTGGCTTAGGATGTCCATGCCGATGAGCGCATCGAGCTGAAACGATTCGGATTCGAAGCCGATGACGCGGTCGAAGACGAATGGAAACGCCGGGGCCTCGCTATCGTCCGGACGCAATGCAACACGAAAGGCGAACCGCTCGGCCTGACCGAAACCCTGCGCCGACCCGAGCGGCCGCTTTCCCAGGCCGACCAGTCCCAACCGATGCGTGATGCGCGGCGTAAGGCCACTTGTGGTGGAACCGGTGTCGATCAGCGCCGAAGCGTATACGCTGTCAAAATCGATCGGCATCCGGTCGGAAAGTATCGCAACGGGTAGAACGATCTTGCGGCCATCATGCCGCCATTCAATGGATCGCGACATGCGAATAGAAGCCGAGGTCGATCCGCTCGTCTGTTACCTCCTGCAGCGAAAAAATCTCATCGGCAAACCGCGAACGCGCTTCGTCGATCGCTTCACCCGGCTTCTCGTAAAAGCCCAATACCTCGCCGTCGCGCATCAACGCCCATTGGTCGCGATGGTCGGGGAGGAACTCGGCAAGACGCGGCATAAAGACACCGTAATTGCGGTCGACTTCGCGTTTCTCGCGCTCGATATCCATGTGACCTCCTAGAGCGCCCGTCCGTCGGTATCCATCAGCACCTCGCGCCGGCCGACATGGTCGGGGCGCGAAACGAGGCCGTCAGCTTCCATCCGCTCGATCAGCCGCGCGGCCGAGTTGTAGCCGACGCGCAGCTGCCGCTGGAGCCAACTGGTCGACGCCTTTTGCGATTCCGCGACGAGCTGGCGCGCCTTGCGATAGGCCTGGTCCTCGGGGCTGTCCTCGCCCGACGGCGCGCCGTCGAGAAAGAAGCCGCCGTCCTCGGGCTCCTCGGTCACCGACTGGTTGTAGTCGGGCGTGCCCTGCGCGCGCCAGTGATCGGCGACCGCGCGCACTTCCTCGTCGCTGACGAAGGGACCGTGGACGCGGACGATCTGCTTGCCACCGGGCATGTAGAGCATGTCGCCCTTGCCAAGCAGCTGCTCGGCGCCCTGTTCGCCCAGAATCGTGCGCGAATCGATCTTCGAGGTGACCTGGAAGCTGATCCTCGTCGGCAAATTCGCCTTGATGACGCCGGTGATCACGTCGACTGAAGGGCGCTGCGTCGCCATGATCAAATGGATGCCCGCCGCGCGCGCCTTTTGCGCGAGGCGCTGGATCAGGAATTCCACCTCTTTCCCTGCGGTCATCATCAGATCGGCGAGCTCGTCGACGATGACGACGATCTGCGGCAGCGGCTCGAAGTCGAGGCTTTCTTCCTCGTAGAGCGGCTGGCCCGTCTCCGCGTCATAGCCGGTCTGCACGCGCCGCCCGAGCTTCGCGCCCTTGATCTTCGCTGCGCGGACCTTGTCGTTGAAGCTGGCGAGACCGCGCACGCCGACCGACGCCATCATCCGATAGCGATCCTCCATCTGCTCGACCGCCCATTTCAAGGCGCGGATCGCCTTGGCGGGCTCGGTGACGACGGGCGCGAGCAAATGCGGGATGTCCTCGTAGCTCGACAGTTCGAGCATCTTGGGATCGATCATGATCATCCGGCACTGGTCGGGCGTCAGCCGGTAGAGCAGCGAGACGATCATCGCGTTGAGGCCGACCGACTTGCCCGATCCCGTCGTGCCCGCGACGAGCAGATGCGGCATCGGCGCGAGATCGGCGATGACGGGATCGCCCGCGATGTTCTTGCCGAGGATGATTGGAAGCGCGCCGCTGCCGTCCTCGAACGCCTCGCTCGCGACCAGCTCGTGCAGCACGACCGATTCGCGCCGGGCATTGGGGAGCTCTATGCCGATCACGCTGCGCCCCGGGATCGTCGCGACGCGCGCCGACAGCGCCGACATATTGCGCGCGATGTCGTCGGCGAGCTGGATCACGCGGCTCGCCTTGATTCCCGCCGCGGGCTCGAGCTCGTACATGGTGACGACGGGGCCGGGCCGAACCTCGGTGATCGAGCCCTTCACATGAAAGTCGTCGAGCACGCTCTCGAGCAGGCGGGCGTTGCGCTCGAGCCCCGCCTTGTCGATCACGGGGCCGGCCGAAGGCGGCGCAGGCGTC
>JACDGO010000356.1 GCA_013821585.1 Sphingomonadaceae bacterium | reverse complement strand
GCCTTGATTTCTGCGGCCTTCAGGCGCGCGATCACGTCGTCGGGGGTCAACCGCGTCGCGAGATCGACGTCGCTGACGGGAAGCCCGAGCAGCGAATCGCGCACCGCGCCGCCGACCGCGCGCGTGGTTTCGCCGCCGCCGAGCGCGTCGATCAACGCCGCAAGTCCCGGCCGATCGCGCCAACCGCCTTCGGGAAGCGTAGTCATGCGAGGCGCGCGGCGAGGTTAGCGAGCATCGCGGCAGTCGCGCCCCAGATTCGCCGTTCCCCCCACATCGTCTCGAAATAGCGCCGCTCGCGCCCTTCGAACATCACCCTCCGCTCGACGCGGTTCGCGGCGTCGAGCGCGTAGGCGAGCGGCAGCTCGAACACCGCCGCGACCTCGCGATCGTGCGGCGTCAGCGGCAGATCGGGCGGGATCACGCCGAGCACAGGCGTCACGTCGAAGCCGGTGACGGTGCGATAGGGCGCGAGCATGCGGATGATTTCGACCTGCGCGGGATCGAGGTCGATCTCTTCCTCCGCCTCGCGAAGCGCCGCCGCGATCGCGCCGCCGTCCTCCGGATCGACGCGCCCGCCGGGGAAGGCGACTTGTCCGGGATGCCGTCGCATCGTCTCGGGCCGCTGCGTCAGGATCAGACCCGGCTCGGGCCGGTCGGTCACCGCGATCAGAACGGCGGCCGCTACGCCCGGCTCGGTCACGATCTCTCGCGAATCGCCCGGAAAGGGAACCGGAGCGCCTTCGCTCGCGGCAAGCTCCGCGCGCAGCCGCCCGGCGAGGTTCACGCTGCCGTCATCGGAAAGAACGCGCCGCCGCTCCACAAGCCGGGCGGGTCGCCGCCTTCGTCGAGCGCGATTTGCGCGAGCTCGTAGTAGACGGGCCGCGCGACCAGCGCTTCCATCCCCCCGCGCACATGGAGATAGGGATGCGGCCCGTCGTCGCGTTGCTCGAAGCGAAGCGCATTGGCCGGCCCGGCCGCGACGAGGTCGCCGGTGTTGAGGCGAAAGGCGAGGTTGCGCGCGCGACCCTCGCCCTCGCTCTTAACCTCGACCGCGGCGAACGGCGCGTCCTCGACCTCGATGTCGAGTTTTTCCGCTGGTGTAACAAGCACATAACTGTCGCCGTCGCGCCTCAATATCGTAGAAAAAAGCCTAACCATCGCCGCGCGCCCGATCGGCGATCCCTGGTGGAACCAGCTTCCGTCGCGCGCGATGCGCATCTCGCTATCGCCGCAATGCGTAGGGCTCCATTGCTCGACGGGTGGTAGCCGCCGTTCGGCCAGAGCCTTCGCGATTTCGGCGAGATTCATCGCCGCGAGATCGGGAGGGGGCGGCATCGGCATGGCGAGGCCTTACGCCGCGGCGTTCGCCTTCGCAAAGACACGCGGGCCGAGCGCGCCCGTCCGGGGCAAGCTCCCTGCATTGCGCGCGAGCAGGCGATGCCGCTCGACCGGTCCGGGCACGTCCCAACCCCCGGTCGCATCGGCGGTGAAGCCGAAGAACCGTCCGTAATATTCCGGGTCGCCGATCATCGCGAGCGGCCGCCCGCGGGCCGCCGCGATCAGCCGCTCCATCATCGCGTGCCCGATTCCCGACCGCTGCCGTTCGGGCGCGACCGCGACGGGGCCGACGAGCGTCAGCGGCGCATCGCCGATCTGGACGGGCCAGCTCTGCAGGGTGCCGGCGAGCACGCCGTCGTCGAACGCGGCGAAGCTCAGGTCCGGGATCGCCGCCGCACCCGCGCGGATGCGATAGGCGGTGCGCGCGCGCCGTTCCGCGCCGAACGCCGCGTCGAGCAGCGCCTCGATGGCATCCGGGTTTGCCTCAGCCAAGGGGGCGATGCGGATCGGCATGGGGCGCGGCCCCTACCCGAACCGATCCCTGGGCGCTACACGCGCCGCCGATGGACGATCTCCTCCAGCTCGAAGTGCGCGACCTCGAAGTGCCGGTCCTGACCGGCATCTATTCGGAGGAGACGCATCTGCCGCAGCCGCTGCGGATCTCGGTGATCGTCGATCTCGACGTGCGCGCGCCGTTCGCGCCCGGCACGCATATGTCGGCGTCGAAGAACTATATGGACCTGAAGCGCGCGGCGACCGAGGCGCTGCCCAAGGACGTGCATTTCGTCCTCATCGAAGGCGTCGCCGACCATATCGCCGACACGCTGCTGATCGGCGACGCGCGCGTCGCCCGCGTCGAGGTGCGAATCGTCAAGCTCGCGATCGCCGAGAACGGCGAATCGATCGGCATCCGCCGCGTCCGCTACCGCCGGTGAAACTCGCGCTCGTCACCGGCGGTCACCGCCGCATCGGCGGCGCGATCGCGGCGCGGCTCGAGGCGGGCGGCTGGACGGTGGCGCGCCATTCGCACCACGCGGCGGACGATGGCGAAGGCTTCGCCGCCGACCTTAGCGACGCCAATTCCGTCGAGCGTCTGATGCCCGCGATCGCGGCGCGTTTCGGCCGCGCGCCGGACCTGCTCGTCAACAGCGCGTCGCGTTTCGACGACGACGACGCGGCGAGCGTGACGCCGGCATCGCTTGCCGCGCATCACATGGTCAACGCCGCCGCGCCGCAGATCCTCGCGCTCGAGCTCGCGCGGGCGGGCGGCGAGGGGAGCGTGGTCAACATCCTCGACCAGCGTGTCCGCAACCCGAACCGCGACCAGCTCAGCTATACCTTGTCGAAGGCCGCGCTCGCCGCCGCGACGCGCACGCTCGCCGTCGCGCTCGCACCGCGCATCCGCGTCAACGCGGTCGCGCCGGGGCTGACCTTGCCCGCTCCCGGGATGGACGCGGGCGCGATGGACCGGATCGCGGCGATGATGCCTCTCGCGCGATTGCCGGAACCCGCCGACATAGCCGAGGCCGTCGCCTATTTCGCGAGCGCGCGCGCCGTCACCGGCCAGACTTTGTTCGTCGATGGCGGCGCGAGCCTCACCGCCTTCGAGCGCGACTTCAGCTTCCTCTGACGCGGCCGCACGCGCCGAGCCCTTCGAGCACGAAGGCATAGTCGGCGCGCGCAGCGTCCGCATCCGCCGCCGCCAGCTCGGCGGTCGGGCGATCCGGAAGCGCGCGTGGCAGAAAGCACGCCAGCCGGTACCAGGCGAGTGTGTCGCGGGGCGGCGCCGCGCCCGCCTCGTCGACGATCTCGCCTTGGGCGAGCGACCAGCTGGGCGCCTCGCCGGGTCGTCTCAGGACGCTGAGCGAGACCGGCGCGCCGGTCTGCGTCGTCAGGAAGATTTGCGTCTCGCCTTCGCCAGGGATCGATCCCGCGACATGGAACGCCCCACCGACGCCCGTCACCGGCGGCAGCGCGCCCGCCGCCGCCTGCTCGCCTGACCGGGCCAAAGGAATATGCCGTAGTCAGTAG
>JACDGO010000355.1 GCA_013821585.1 Sphingomonadaceae bacterium | reverse complement strand
CATCAAGGGGGAGGGTATGGTCACCCCAGCCGCGCCAGCGCCGCCCGCAGCCGCTCCGCCTCCGCCGATTTCTCCGCATGGTCCGCCCGCGCCTTCGCCACCGCCTCGGGCTTCGCACGCTCGACGAACGCGGGGTTGGCGAGGCGGGTGGCCAGGGAGGCGGCTTCACTATCCACCGCCGCTATCGCTTTCGCCAACCGGTTTCGTTCCGCAGCGAGATCAACAACCGTTTCTGGGACGAAGTAATACGTGACATTATCAACGCCCACTTGGAAATTCTGCCCAATGGGTGTCCCATCATCCGTTATTCGACTCTCTCGTTCCCCACTCACGAGATTCAGACGAACTCCCGAGTTAAAGAACGCCACAACGTCAGTGCGCGATTGAAGTCGAATACGATTGCGATGCCGCAGAAATTTTGCGGCGAGAGCCTCAACCGCCTGCATGTCTCTGTGGACGCCACTGTGTTCAGGGAGCAGAGCGTAAACTGCGAGACGCGTTCCCGGCGGTAGGTTCACCTCAGCCGTTGCAGAACGCCTTGCGTCGATGAATCGGAAAACCCAGTCCATTTCCGCTATGGCCTGTTCATCAACAGGCGCGCGTGGATCAGGCCACTGTGCGAGGATCAGATTCTGATCGCGCGTCCCCATTGCATGCCAAAGTTCCTCCGTGATGAACGGCATGAAGGGGTGAAGCATCAACAGGATTTGATCGAGCGTCCATGACGCAACACCTGTGGTCTCCTTGTCTACTTCTCCTTTGATCGCTTCGACATAACGGTCACAAAACCGGTCCCAGATGAAATGATAGATCGCGTTCGCCGCTTCGTCGAAGCGGAAGTCGGCGAGCGCCTTGTCGAGCTTGGCGAGCGTTTCGACGACCTCGCCGATGATCCAGCGATTGACCGCGAGCTCGGCCTTCGGCGCTTCGAGCGCGGTCGACGCGCCGATGCCGTTCGCCTGGCAAAAGCGCGCCGCGTTCCACAGCTTGGTCGCGAAGTTGCGATAGCCTTCGAGCCGCTTTTCATCCATCTTGATGTCGCGGCCCTGGCTCTCCATCGCCGCCATGAAGAATCGCAGCGCGTCCGCGCCGTATTTGTCGATCAGGCCGAGCGGATCGACCGTGTTGCCCTTCGACTTCGACATCTTCGCGCCGTCGCGCGCGCGGACGAGGCCGTGGAGATAAAGCGTCTTCCACGGCGCCTCCTTCATGAAGTGCAAGCCCTGCATCGCCATGCGGGCGTCCCAGAAGAACAGGATGTCGAAGCCCGAGACGAGGATGTCGTTGGGGTAGTGCTTGGCGAGCGTGGACGTCAGCTCGGGCCAGCCGAGCGTCGCGAACGGCCAGAGCGCGGAGGAGAACCATGTGTCGAGCACATCGGGGTCGCGCGTCAGCGGCTTGCCGGAGGCGAGCACCGACGCCGCCGCCTCATCCTCCGCGACGTAAACCTTACCGTCGGCGTCATACCACGCCGGTATCCGGTGCCCCCACCAGAGCTGCCGCGAGACGCACCACGGCTGGATGTTTTCGAGCCAGCTGAACCAGGTTTTCTTCCACGTCTCCGGCACGACCTGGATCGCTCCCGAACGTACGGCGTCGATCGCCGGACCCGCGAGCGTTTTCGCGTCGACATACCATTGGTCGGTCAGCCACGGCTCGATGACGACGCCCGATCGGTCGCCATAGGGCGTCTGGATCGTGCGGTCCTCGACGCCGTCGAGCGCGCCTTCGGCTTCGAGCATCTCGACCACCCGCTTGCGCGCCTCGAAACGGTCGAGCCCGAGAAGTTCGTCGGGAATGTCGCCGCACTGGACGATCCTCGCCTCGGCATCGAACATATTGAGCATCTCGCTCGGTTTGAACCCGGCGCGCAGTCCGACCTCGAAGTCATTGAAATCATGACCCGGCGTGATCTTCACAGCGCCCGACCCGAGTTCTGGATCGGCGTGCTCGTCCAGGACGATAGGGATAAGCCGTCCAGTGATGGGCAAGCGCACATGCTTGTCCTTCATCTCCTTGTAGCGATCGTCGCCGGGGTTCACCGCGACCGCCATGTCGGCGAGCATCGTCTCGGGCCTCGTCGTCGCGACCGAGATGTGGCCCCTACCGTCGGCGAGCGGGTAACGCAGGTGCCAGAACTTGCCTTGAACCTCGCGCGTCTCGACCTCGAGGTCGGAGATCGCGGTCTTGAGGCCTGGATCCCAGTTGACCAGGCGCTTGTCGCGGTAGAGCAAGCCCTCATTGTGGAGATCGACGAACACCTTGATCACGGCCTTCGAAAAGCCGGGGTCCATCGTGAAGCGCTCGTTCGCCCAGTCGCAGCTTGCGCCGATGCGGCGGAGCTGGCGTGTGATCGCGCCGCCGCTCTCCGCTTTCCATTCCCATACTTTCGCGACGAAATCCTCGCGGGTGAAATCGGTGCGCTTCCGCTGATGAAGCGCCATGTCGCGTTCGACGACCATCTGCGTCGCGATGCCGGCATGGTCGGTGCCCGCGACCCACAGCGCGTCCTTGCCCTGAAGCCGCGCGTGGCGGACGAGGATGTCCTGAAGCGTGATGTCGAGCGCATGGCCGATATGCAGCGAGCCGGTGACGTTGGGCGGCGGCATGACGATCGTGAACGGCGGCGCGTCGGGGCGCGCGGGGCGGAACGCACCCGTGCCTTCCCAATGCGCATACCAACGCGCCTCGATTTCAGCGGGGTCGAAGGTTTTCGGTAGCTCGGCCATCCGCCGCCGCTTAACCGCAGTCGCGCGCGCGGCCTACCCCCGAGCGGTGATGCGGTGAATCTCCTGCGCGACCAGCCGCTCCACTACGTCGGGAAGGCGCTGGTCGAGCCAGTCGGCGAGCATGGGCTTGAGCATCTCGCGCACCATCCCCTCGAGCGTGTCGGAGCCGACGACCTCGGGCTTGACCACGAGCGCCGAGAGCGCGGCGAGCGACGAACGGCTGGCTTCAACGGCGGCTTCGGAGACGAGCGTCGGTTTGGGCGGCGCTTCTTCACGAGGCGGAGCGGCCTCCGGTTCCGCCGTCTCGGGCTCGTCGGCCTGATCGGTCAGTTCGAGCACTTCGGGCTCGGCATCGGACGCTTCGGCGTCGCTCGGCGTCACCGCGCGGCGACCGCGTTGCGGCGACAGCGTGGCGTCGCTGTCCTCCGCGATGATCCGCTTTATCGAGGACAATATCTCCTCCATCGACGGTTCGCTGCTCACGTCACCCATCACGCCCCCTGCCCGACGCACTACTTCGCCGGCGGACCTTGCACTGCCGAGGTTTGTGCTGGGGTGTCAACAGTCCGGGTGGCTTGGGGTGTTGGTTTGGGGTCTTGGTCGAAGTCCCAGAGGATATGGCGCACGCGGCGGTAGTTGATGCTT
>JACDGO010000354.1 GCA_013821585.1 Sphingomonadaceae bacterium | reverse complement strand
GGCTATGCGCCGGCGGAAGCCGCGGCCGACAAATATCACGGTGTCCAGAAGTTCGATGTAGTGACCGGCGCACAGGCCAAGGCGCCACCGGGGCCGCCGTCGTATCAGAATGTCTTTGGCGAGACGGTCGCCAAGCTTGCCGAGACCGATCCGCGCATCGTCGCGATCACGGCGGCGATGCCGTCGGGGACCGGCGTCGACAAGTTCGCAAAGGCGCATCCGGAGCGCGCCTTCGACGTCGGCATCGCCGAGCAGCATGCGGTGACGTTCGCGGCGGGACTGGCGGCGCAGGGGATGCGTCCGTTCTGCGCGATCTACTCGACGTTCCTCCAGCGCGCCTACGATCAGGTGGTCCACGATGTCGCGATCCAGAACTTGCCTGTGCGCTTCGCGATCGACCGCGCCGGGCTGGTGGGGGCGGACGGCGCGACGCACGCCGGGAGCTTCGACGTCACTTATCTCTGCACGCTCCCCAACTTCGTCGTGATGGCCCCTGCCGACGAGGCCGAGCTGGCGCATATGGTCAAGACCTGCGCGGAGCACGACTCAGGCCCGATCGCGGTGCGCTATCCGCGCGGCAATGGCACAGGCGTGCCGCTTCCCGCGACGCCCGAATGCCTCGAGATCGGCAAGGGGCGCATAGTGCGCACTGGCAAGAAGGTCGCGATCCTGTCGCTCGGGACGCGGCTTGCCGAAGCGTTGAAGGCCGCCGACGCGCTCGACGCGAGAGGGCTATCGACCACCGTTGCCGACCTGAGGTTCGCGAAACCCCTCGACACGGCGCTGATCCGCAAGCTGCTCGCGACTCACGAGGTCGCGGTGACCGTGGAAGAGGCCAGCATCGGCGGGCTCGGCGCCCATGTCCTCACCATGGCGAGCGACGAAGGCCTTATCGACGCCGGCCTCAAACTCCGAACCCTGCGCCTCCCGGACATCTTCCAGGACCACGACAAACCCGAGCTGCAATATAAGCAAGCGGGGCTCGATGCCGATGCTATCGTCGAAACCGTGCTCAGAGCGCTAAGGCATAATTCCGCGACGGTCGAAAGCGTGAGAGAAGCGCTCGCGTGATCCAAGATTCCCGTGCGCGGCGCGCGGCTTGGCGCGCGCTGGGAGCGCTTGTCCCATTTTTGGCGATCGCGGCGGCTTCTCCCGCAGGCGCGCTGCATATCGAAGTCGGCAATGTTCGGGGCCATACGGGCCGCGTCCATGTCGATATCTGCACACAGGCGCAGTTTCTCAAGGACTGCCCGATTTCGGGCGATGCTCCGGCACGGATGGGCACAACCGTCGTCACGCTGGCCGGGTTGCGGCCAGGACGTTATGCCGCGCAGGTGTTCTACGACGAGAACGGCAACGGCAAGATCGATCGCGCGCTGTTCGGCATTCCCAAGGAAGGGGTAGGCTTTTCGAACGACGCGAAGATCAGGCTGAGCCCGCCCAGATGGGAGGACGCGGTGTTCGCGTTCGACGGCCGGGAGACGACGATCCGGCTGAACCTGCGCTATTTCCTCGGCCGCGGCGTGCGGCGCTGACCCGATGATCGCCGCGCAGGTTCTCCGGCTGGTCGCGGTCAGCGTGCGGCGCCCCTTGGTCGTGCTGCTTCTGTGCCTTGCCCTCTTCGCCATCGCGATCGCCTATGCCGCCGGCAATTTCGCGATGACGACCGATACCGCAGCGCTGATCTCCCCCAAGGTCGACTGGCGGCGCGACGAGAAGGCGGTAGAGACAGCCTTTCCCCAGTTGACCGACGCCGTCCTCGTCATCGTTGACGGCCGCACGCCCGAGCTCGCCGAAGCGGCGACGGCGAAGCTCGCCGAACGGCTTGAGCACGACAGGGCGCATTTCCGGCTTGTGCGGCGGCCCGACGGCGGCGCGTTCTTCGACCGTGAGGGATTGCTTTTCGGATCGGTCGCGGAGGTGCGGTCGGCGACCGCGGCGTTGATCGAGGCCCAGCCGTTGCTCGGGCCTGTGGCGAGCGACCCTTCGCTGCGCGGAGTCGCCCGCGCGCTCTCGACCGCACTGACCGGAGTGGAAAACGGATCGGCGTCGCTCGTGCAAATCGACCGGCCGATCCGTACGATGGGTGACGCGCTCGGCCGGTCGGCGCACGGTGAGCCAGCGTATTTTTCGTGGCAACAGCTGTTCGCCGAGCCCGGCAAAGGCCTCGCGCAGCCGCTCCGCCGCCTCATCCTCGCGCAGCCGAAGCTCGACCATGGGTCGCTCCAGCCGGGCAAGGCGGGCGTCGATGCCATTGCCGGGCACGCGGCCGTTCTCGATCTCGATGCCACGCATGGCGTCAGCGTTCGCGCGACCGGGGAGGTGCCGCTCGCCGACGAGGAGCTCGCCTCGCTCGAGGAAAATATCGGACTGGTCGGGGTCGTCATGGCGGCGGCGATGCTGCTCACGTTGTGGTTCGCGGTGCGATCGGCGAAGATCGTCGCGGCGATTGTCCTGACAATCCTCACGGGGCTTGCGATCACGACGGCGGCCGGGCTGCTCGCCGTCGGCGAATTGAACCTGATTTCTGTCGCCTTCATTCCTTTGTTCGTCGGCCTCGGCGTCGATTTCGGCATTCAGATCAGCGTGCGCTTCAGCGCCGAGCGGGCCGAAGGCGCATCGACGCCCGACGCGCTCGAGCGCGCCGCGGGAGCGCTCGGCGCGCCGCTGACGCTCGCGGCGGGCGCGGTGTTCCTGGGCTTCGGCGCGTTCCTGCCGACGGATTATGTCGGTATTTCAGAACTCGGGATCATCGCCGGGCTGGGCATGGCGATCGCGCTGGCGCTCAGCATCACGCTGCTGCCCGCGCTGCTGGTAATGCTCCGGCCGGGCGCTCCCCGGCGCGAAGTCGGCTTCAGCGCCGCCGCCCCGGCCGACCGGTGGCTGGCGCGGCATCGCCATGCGGTGCTTTGGGCATTCGCCGCATCGATGCTGGTCAGCATCGCATTGCTGCCGCTCGTGCGGTTCGATTTCAACCCGCTTCACCTGCGCGACCCTGACGGTCCCGCGATGCGCGCGCTCGCCGATCTGACGCATGACCCGCTGCGGACGCCCAACACGATCAACCTGCTCGCGCCCAACGCCGATAAAGCGAAAGCGCTAGCCGCCCGACTGGCGGCGATCCCCGAAGTCGCGCAAGCGATCTCGATCGACAGCTTCGTTCCCGCCGACCAGTCGGCCAAGCTTGCGGAGATAGGGGATGCTTCGCTGCTGCTCGATCCGACGATCAATCCGTTCGATCTCACGCCGCCGCCGAGCGACGGCGACACAATCGCGGCGCTGAAGGCGACGGCGGCGCAGCTCAGGCGCGTGGCGGCCTCGGGACAAGGGTCGGCGGCGGCGGACGCCTACCGCCTCGGGCTGATTTTCGACCGCCTTGCGC
>JACDGO010000353.1 GCA_013821585.1 Sphingomonadaceae bacterium | reverse complement strand
GCCGACCAGCCGCAGCCCCCGCTCGCGGGCCAGGTCGATCACGCGATCCGATGCTTCGTCGTCCTGCCAGACGACCGCCGTGCCGCCGTCCTCGATCACCTCGGAAAACAGCCGCAGCTTGGCGGTGAAATAGGCGGCCATGTCGCCGTGGTAGTCGAGGTGGTCGCGGCTGAGGTTCGTGAACGCGCCCGCCGCGACCGGCAGCCCTTCGGTGCGATGCTGGTCGAGGCCGTGGCTCGACGCCTCGAACGCCGCGTGCGTTACGCCCTCGCGCTTCAGGCCCGCCATGTTGGCGAGGAAGGTGACGATGTCGGGCGTCGTCAGGCCGGTCGTGACGCGCTCGTCGGCGGTGGTGACGCCGAGCGTCCCGATTGAGGCCGCATGATGCCCCGCCATTCGCCACAATTGCCGCGTCAGCTCGACGGTCGAGGTCTTTCCGTTCGTGCCCGTGACCGCGGCGACGGTTTCGGGAAAAGGCGCGAAGAATTTCGCGGCGAGCAGCGCGAAGGCGTGGCGCGGCTCGTCGGCGGCGATATGCAGCGCGCCTTCGACCCTCACGTCGTGCGCGGCGACGACCGCGGGCGCGCCCGCCGCGACAGCCTGTGGAATGAAATCCTCGCCGTTGAAGCGCGCGCCCCGGAACGCGCCGAACACCGTTCCGGGCGCAACCTTGCGATGGTCGATCGCGAAGCCGGTGACGTCGGCGCGCGCATCGGTGCCGAGGAGCGCGCCCAGTCGCATTATTGCTCGCCCTTGGGCTTCCAGACCAATGGCGTCAGCTCGCTCACGTCGATGTCGCGGCTCATGTCGGGCACGATGCCGAGGATCGGGCCGATGCGCGCGATCACCTTCGCCGCGACCGGCGCGACCGTCCAGGCGGCGGTGCGCAGCCCGAAGCTCTCGGCCGACCCCTGCGGCTCGTCGAGCATCGCGACGACGACGTAGCGCGGCGCATCCATCGGAAAAGCCGCGGCGAAGGTCGAAACGTTGGCGGTCTTCGAATAACCGCCGCGGCCCGGCACCTCGGCGGTGCCGGTCTTGCCGCCGATGCGGAAGCCCGCGACGTCGGCCTTGCGCCCCGTGCCGTCGAGCACGATCATCCGCAGCAGCTGGCGCATCCGGTTGCTCGTCGCCTGGCTGAACACACGCGATCCGCGCGGCGCCTGTCCCGGCGCGATCCGCAGAAGAGACGAGGGCCGCCAGATGCCGCCGTTGACCAGGGCGGCATAGGCCGTCGCCAGATGCAGCGGCGTCACCGCCATGCCGTGACCATAGCCGATCGTCATGACCGTCGTGCGGCCCCAATAGACCGGCCAGATCGGGCGTCCACGCTCACGCAGCTCGATCTCGGGCGCGGCGTCGAAATGGAGGCGGCGGAACATCCTTTCGGTACGCGCCTGCCCCAGTTCGTCGGCGATGCGCGCGGTGACGATGTTCGACGAATGGATCAGCGCCTCGGGGACGTTGAGCCAGCGGTGCGCGGGCTCGTCGTCGTGTATCGTGTAGCCGCCGACCTTCAGCGGCGCGGTCGCGTCGTAGCGCTTGTCCATCGCGGTAATGACGCCGGTGTCGATCGCGTTGGCGACGGTGATCGGCTTGAAGGTCGATCCGAGCTCATAGACGCTTTGCGTCACGTTGTTGCGCCGTGCGTCGGCGACGCCGCGTCCGGGCGTGTTGGGATTGAACACCGGCAGCGAGACCATCGCGAGCACTTCGCCGGTGTGGACGTCGAGGACGAGGCCGGTCGCCCCTTTCGCGCGCTGCTTGACCATCGCGTCGGAAAGCTCGCTTTCCATCGCCGCCTGGACACGCGTGTCGATCGACAGCGCGACGGCCGTACCGCGCGTGCGCGGATCGGTGAGACGCGCGTCGAGCACGCGCTCCATCCCGGCGACTCCGCGCCCGTTGAAGTCGGTGAAGCCGAGCACATGCGCGGCGAGCGTCGTCTGCGGATAGAGGCGCTGCGGCTCACGCGCATAGGCGATCGCCGGCTCGCCGAGCGCGTTCACCTGCGCGACGAGGTCGGGCATCGCGCGCCGCCTGAGATAGGTGAAGCGCACGCCCGAGCGCAGGATCGCGAGATATTCGGCCTCGCTGCGCTCCGGCATCAGCTGCGCGAGCTTGGGCGCGAGGTCTTCGGGATCGTTGAGCATCTTGTTCGCGTGGACGCCGATCGACCATGCATCCATCGTACGCGCGAGCACCTGACCGTTGCGATCGACGATGTCCCCCCGCTTCGGAATGAGACTGGCGATGGCGCTCCCGTTGCTCCGCGCATCGGCGAACACCGACAGCCACAACAGCCGTCCGGCGATCAGCAGCGCTCCGGCGATGAACAGCAGCATCAGGAGCATCAGCCGCTGATGCGCGACGACCAGCGACGCTTGTCGCTGGCCCTGGGTGCGGATGCGCGGCGGCTGGGCGACGAGGGTCGTCACGGACGCTTGCGGCTCTCCACGGCCGCGGCCTGGATGACGGCCGGGTCGAGCAGCGCGACGCGTTCGATCCTCGGCGCGGCGGCGGGCTTCTCATAGGTCGCATGCTGAAGCACCGGCGCCTGCATCGCCGCGGGCGCGAGCGGCTGCGGTTGTTCGGCGGGGGCGGCGGCCATCATCACCGCGGGCGGCGCGTTGGGCGCATCGTTCAGATGCGCGACATCGAGCGACGCGAGCTGCGCGTCGCCCTTCAGATACTGGCCGGCCTTGGGCGCGCTGAGCGCGAGGACATCACCGTTCCAGCGTTCGAGCTGGCGCATCGACGCGCGCGTGCCGAGCTCGGTCTGGAGCTGGCGCATGTCGCGCTGCGCCGACGCGATCTGGCGCTCGACCGCCTCGAGCTTGCCGCGCTCGGCGGCGACCTGAAGCGAGACGAGATAGAGGCCGGTCGCCGCAGTGGCGACGCCGGCGACCCAGCCGAGCGAACGGAAGCGCTGTGCGATCATGAGGCGGTTCCTTGTAGAGTAGGCCAAGGGGGAGCGGCGGTGCGGCGCGCGCTGCGCAGCGTGGCGGAGCGGGCGCGTGGATTGCGCGCGGTCTCCGCTTCGCCCGCACGGACCGGCCTGGCGACCGCCTCGAACGTCGGTCGCGGACCGGTGTCGCGCCGTTCGGGCAAATGACGCGAACCGCCCGCTTCGTTTCCCGAGCGGCGACGCAGGAAGGTCTTGACCAGCCGGTCCTCGAGGCTGTGGAAGGTAACGACCGCGAGCCGCCCGCCGGGCTTGAGCGCGCGTTCGGCCGCCTCAAGCCCGTCCTCGAGCTCGCCGAGCTCGCGGTTGACGTGCATGCGGATCGCCTGGAACGTCCGCGTCGCCGGATCCTTCTTCGCCCCCGGCCGGAAGCCGAGCGCGCGGCGGACCGCCGCGGCGAGCTGGCCGGTGGTCGAAAGCGGGCGC
>JACDGO010000352.1 GCA_013821585.1 Sphingomonadaceae bacterium | reverse complement strand
CATTCGGGCTGCACCTCGGGCGCCAGCAACGACCCGTCGTCGGCGGGGTCGAGAGTGCAGGGATGCCGTTTGGTGGTGTTGCCCGGCATGTGATCGCGGTCGAGCAAATAGATGTTTCCCTGCTTGCCGCCGCCCAGCACCAGCAGGTTCGGGGTCGCGGTGGTGCTGGCGGGTACGTCGACCACAATCGGCGCGCTCGATCCGATGTCGATGTCGGCGCGCGCCGCCTGGCAATAATTATACGGCGTGTAGGTGCCTGTGAGCACCAGCCCCTTCTGGCGATCGTCGATCCATTGCAGAACTGAATGCGCCCAGCTGCCTTCGCTTTCGGCATAGATGCCATTGAGGCCCAGCTTGATACCGTTCTGCAGGTTCGAGCCGGTGGTCATGTAAAGGCGGCCTTGCGCATCGACGACGGGTCCGCCCTGCGCCCATTGGCCGCCGCCTTCCTGTTCGTCGTTGGGCACCGACGAGAACGCGCTCGCAACTTTCTTGCTATCGGTGTCGATGATCAGCATCCAGCCGACCGCATCGGCGCCGAACGCGGTGTAAAGGCGCTTGCCGTCGGCGCTCATGTTGAGCGCGGCGCGCTGGACGTATCGATAGCCCGGCCCCATCTTCCAAGTGCGCGTGCCGTTGCGGTTGAGCGACGGATTGTCGATCATGGTCTGCGTCATGTTGAGAGGCCAGCCGGGCAGAATCTGGCCATTGTGGATGTCGAGCGCGTCGACGCTCCACATGTTCTGCCCGCTCCCGGCGTTGCAGCTGGTTACATAGAATCGCCCGGTCTTCTCATCGATTATGCCGGTGCCGTAATTGCCGGTCGTCGCCTTGTTGCACGGCGCGTCGGTCAGGCGCGTCTTCCACAGTATCGTGCCCGGGGCGACGCCGCCCCCAGCGGCGGTGCTGATCGCGTAGGCGTAGCCGGTGGTGGTCGTGACGAACGCAACCTGGAAGGTTTTGCCGCGGTAGGTGCTGCTGTTCATCCGCACCGAATTCATGACCAGCGGGGTCGAAAACATCCGCGGCGGGACGCCATCGACGCTATCGAGTTGGGGGGAAGACCAGACGGGCCCGAATCCGCCGTTCGCGACTGAAGCGGAGGTGAGCGCTCGCTCGTGCGAATTCCAGCCCGAATGGCCGCGGTCGTAATGCGACATCAGCTTTTCGACGGTTGCGGCTCTCGGGGCGGCCGACACGGCGGTGACGGAAAGCGCCGTTGCCGCCATGATCAAGGCTGCTGTCGACCGCTTCATCTGATTCCCCCTCGTATTTCGAAACTGGCTCCGTCGTTCGGCGCCGGCATCGGCCAAGATTAGCTGCGCGAAGAACCCCGTCGAACCCAATCTAAGTCGCGAAAAGCGGCGAGATGCAAACGATGTGCGGCGCGGCGCATGCGATGCCGAACTGCCAGCGATCGAAACCGAGCCCATTCGCATCTCTCCTCGCCTCTTGTTGCGAGCTCTCCCGCCTACGATGCATGGACCGTGCCAGAGTTCGCCACCTTCTCGCGTTGCTCGGTAACCGCGCGCGTTCAGATTGGATTTGATTGTTACTTTTGTTTCCATGTGACAACAAGGTTCAAACAGGTGACACGCGAGGGCTGCGGGAAAACAGCGATGCATGATGTGGTTCGGGATCTGGCGCGCGCCGCCAAACAGACGCATTCGCCGGTTCTGGCCGTATCGGCGGGCTCGGGGCAGATCGCGCAATATGCGGTCGAGGCGGGCGCCGATGTCCTGCTAGCGCTAAACGCCGGACTCTATCGCAGCCTCGGCCACGGGTCGCTCGCGTCGCTGCTCGCTTATGGCAATGCCAACGAACAGACCGGCGAGTTGCTGCGCCGTCATATCCTGCCAAGTGCCGGCGGGCTGCCGGTAATCGCCGGCGTGATGGCGACCGACCCGACGATCGACCTGGACGCGCGGCTGCTCCAGCTCCAGCAAATGGGTGTCCACGGCGTAACCAATTGGCCGACGGTCGGCTTCATCGGCGGCAGGATCCGCGAAGCATTCGAGGACGACGGGCTCGGTCTTGTCAATGAAGTGGACCTGCTTGCGCCAGCGCGAAAGCTTGGCATGGCGACCTTCGCGTTCGTGCTCAATGTCGATGACATGCGCCGCTTCGCTGAAGTCGGAATCGACGCCTATATCATCAACGCCGGCCTGACCCCGCTGCACTTCGAGATAGGCAATCGCCAGGACAAGCTCCAGGAATCGCTCGCGCACATCAACCGCATGGTCGCGGCGGTGGACGGGCCGTCGCGTCCTTTGTGCCTGAGCTATGGCGGTCCGTTCACCGACGTCGAGGATTTCCGGACGATGTTCCGCCAGGCCAAGGTCGACGGCATCGCCGGCGGCTCGATTTTCGAGCGCTTGCCGGTGCAGGCGATCACGTCGAACTTCGTGCGGCGGTGCAAGACTTTGCGACTGCTCGACACCGAGCTGCCCGAGCCGGCGCGACGCGAAATGCTGGGAGCGTCAAACGGATACAGGAACTTGGTCTCGACGATCGAGCGCGTCGCGCCGTTCGATGTTAGTGTCGTCATCGAAGGCGAGACCGGCGTCGGCAAGGAGCTGGCGGCCGGGCTGATCCACGAACTGAGCCCGCGTTCGAAGCAGCCGCTCATCACTCTCAATTGCGGCGCGATCCCGGCCGGACTCCTCGAAAGCGAGCTGTTCGGCCATGAACGCGGCGCGTTCACCGGCGCCGATCGCCGCCGGATCGGGAAGTTCGAGCTCGCCAATCGGGGCACCTTGTTGCTTGACGAGATCGCCGATCTCAGCCCTGCCGCGCAGGTCGCATTGTTGCGCGTCCTTCAGCAGCGCGAGGTCGTGAGGGTCGGCGCCGACAGGCCCATTCCGGTCAACGTCCGGGTGATCGCCGCGACCAACCGCTCACTCGCCGAGCTGGTCCAGGAAGGCAAGTTCCGGTCCGATCTTTACTACCGTCTCAACACGGTGACCCTCAGCATCCCGCCGCTGCGCGAACGGCTCGACGACTTGCCGGTCCTGGTCAGCGCCTTCCTTTTGAAGACCGCCGCCGAACTCGGCATGCCCGGGCTGTCGGTCGATGAGCAGTTCGAACGCGAACTGGCGCGGCACAGCTGGCCGGGCAATATCCGCGAGCTCAGCCAGGCGATTTCGCGCGCTGCGATCCTTGAGGGGGGGGCGGTGCTGCGCGGCGCGCATTTCCAGGCCGACGGAGCGCGGCGGGTCGTACCGGCTGGCGCGGCGCAATCGCGGCGCGTGACCGCCCACGACATCCACCGCGCGATCGAGCAGGCCGGCGGCAACAAGAGCCTCGCCGCGGCCGCCCTGCGGATCAGCCGCAAGACGCTTTACGCGAAGCTCGAGAGCGCTGGCCTGATCGGGTCGGTGTCACCATAGCGCCG
>JACDGO010000351.1 GCA_013821585.1 Sphingomonadaceae bacterium | reverse complement strand
GCCAGATTGTTGATCGACACCTCGATCAGGTCGGTCCAGCGGTTCCGTCCGGCATATTCCTCGAGGTAGACCGCCGAGAGCACGCCGATCGGGAAGGCGAGGCCGATCGTCACCAGCATCGTCAGCAGCGAGCCCTTGAGCGCCCCCCAGATTCCCGCGCGCGTCGGATCGGTCGCGTCGCCGCCGGTCAGGAAGCCGAGGTTGAAGCGCCGCTCTATGCGGCCCTGCGCCTTCAGCGCGGCATAGGCGCGTTCGGCCGCGGCGTCGCCGTCCCCCTTCGCCGCGATGTCGATCGCGGTCGCGGCGGGAACCCAGATTTCCGTCCGGCCCGCGCCCTTGGCGTCGCGCACGGCGGTCCAGGCGTTGTCGGAAAGGCGCGCGGCCCCGCCGGGTCCGAAGGCGGCATTGGCGGCGCGCGCCGTTTCGCCCTCCGCGTCGGTCGCCGCGCGCGCGAGATCGACCGGCAAGCGGATTTCCGTTCGCGTGAACCCGCCCGCGCCATTGTAGATCATCGTCGCAAGGAGGAAGACGAGCATCCCCGCCGCGAGCAGCACCGCGCCCGCGCCGAGCGCGCGAAAGCCGCGCTCGGCGATATAGCGCTTGCGAATGCGGCGCGCGGTCGCGGCGTCAGTCATAGGCTTCGCGGTACCGCTTCACGACGCGCAGCGCGACGATGTTGAGGACGAGCGTCACCGCGAACAGCACCAGCCCGAGCGCGAACGCGGCGAGCGTCTTCGGACTGTCGAACTCCTGATCACCGGTTAGCAGCTGCACAATCTGCGCCGTCACTGTCGTCACGCTGGCAAACGGGTTCGCGGTCATGTTCGCGGAGAGCCCCGCCGCCATAACCACGATCATCGTCTCGCCGATCGCGCGGCTGACCGCGAGCATCACCCCGCCGACGATTCCGGGAAGCGCCGCGGGAAGCAGCACGCGGCGGATCGTCTCCGAAGGCGTCGCGCCGAGCGCGAGGCTGCCGTCCTTCATCGCGGCGGGGACGGCGGCGATCGAATCGTCGGCCATCGAGGAGACGAAGGGTATGATCATCACGCCCATCACGAGGCCCGCCGCGAGCGCCGATTCGGACGAGGCGCTGGTTATGCCGAGCGCGTGGCCGAGGTCGCGCACGCGCGGCGCGACGGTCAGCGCGGCGAAATAGCCGTAGACGACGGTCGGCACGCCCGCGAGCATCTCAAGCGCGGGCTTGACCCAGCGTCGCGTGGACGCCCGCGCATATTGGGTCAGATAGACCGCGCTCATCAGCCCGAGCGGGATCGCGACGATCATCGCGATGATCGCGCCGATGAACATCGTTCCCCAGAACAGCGGCACCGCGCCGAACGCGTGGCTGTTGTCGCCGCTCAGCGCCGCCGCCTGCGGGCTCCAGCTCAGCCCTGTCAGGAACGCGAGCGGCGAGACCGAGGAAAAGAAGCGCAACGATTCAAACAGCAGCGACGCGACGATGCCCACTGTCGTGAGCACGGCGATCAGCGAAGCGCCGATCAGCGCGACCATCACCGCGCGTTCGATGCGCGTGCGCGCGCGGAAGTCTGGCCGCAGCCGCATCCAGGCGAAGGATCCGCCCGCAGCGACGAGCAGCAACGCGAGTACCGCGCCGATCGCCGCGTAATGGCGCTGCGCGGCCGCATAGGCGGGCGCGAGCCGCTGGGACATCGGATTGAATGCGGCCGTGACGCTGCCGTCGGCGAGTCCGCGCGCCTCGGCGAGAATGGCCGCGCGGTCCATTCCCACCGCGGGAAGCTGCGCTGCCTCGGACGTGGCGAGCACCGCGCCCGTCGTCAGCATCGGCGCGACGCTTTGCCAGATCAGGAAAAAGGCGAGCGCCGGGCCGAGCGCCCACAGCGCGACATACCAGCCGTGCTGCGCGGGCAGCGAATGCAGGCGCCCCGCGACCCGGAACGACTGCGCCCGCGCCCGCCCCGCGATCCACGCGATCAGCGCGAGCGCGAGCATCAGCAGGAGGAGCGCGAGCGGCGTCATTTCAATTTGGTCGGGTCGATCGCCGTCATCGCCTTGGCTGTCGCCGCGCTCGCCGCGCGCACCGCGTCGGACGCGACGATCAGGCCGCGTTTTTCGAGATAGCCGCCCGGTCCCCAGGCGCTTACATATTCGGCGACGAACGCCCTGAGGCCGGGGATCGCGTTCAGATGCGCGGCCTTCACGTAGATGAAGAGCGGCCGTGCGCCGGGATAGGTGAAGTCGGCGATCGCCGCCGCGGTCGGCCCGATGCCGCTGAAGGGGACGCCGTGCAGGCGTCCCGCGTTCTCCGCGAGGAAGCTGTAGCCGAAGATGCCGACCGCGTTCGGGTCGCCTTCGAGCTTCTGGACGATCAGATTGTCGTTCTCGCCCGAATCGACATAAGCGCCGTCCTCGCGGATCGCGGTGCAGGTCTGCTTGTGCGCGGCGTCGTCCTTGGCCTTGAGCGCCGCCATCGCCGGATCGGTGTCGCAGCCCTTGGTTAGGATCAGCTCGGCGAGCGCGTCGCGCGTGCCGCTCGTCGACGGCGGGCCATAGACCTTGATCGGAATCGCCGGGAGCGCGGGATCGACATCGCGCCATGTCTTCGCGGTCTGCGGCTTGCCGAACGGATTGGCGGCGAGCGCGCGATAGACGTCGGCGACGGTCAGGGCGAGCTTCGGTCCCGAATTCGACTCGGCGAAGGCGACGCCGTCGATGCCGATCTGGATTTCGACGACGTCCTTCACGCCGTTGGCGGCGCAGGTGTCGTATTCCGACCTCTTCATCCGGCGCGATGCGTCGGCGATGTCGGGGAAGCGCGCGCCGACGCCGCTACAGAACTGCTTGATGCCCGGGCCGGTGCCGGTCGATTCAACCGTCGGCGCCTTGAATTGCGCGTTTTTGGCGGCGAACTGCTCGGAAACAGCGGTTGTGAATGGATAGACCGTCGACGATCCCGTCGCGAGGATATGATCGCGCGCCGCGGAACTGTCGGAGGCCGGGTTGCCGCAAGCGGCGATGGCGAGCAGCGGCAGCGCCGCGATCGAGTTGAAAAAGCGCGTCATGTTCGAAACTCCCGCCGGGCGAGCGGCTATCGTTTAGCTGCTCTCGTCGAGCGGCTTGTGACGCTTCGGTGACGCTTTGATGACAATGGCCTTGACTGACTGTGGGCGGGTAACCGCACGGTGACGGTCGTGCCGACGCCCGGCTCGCTTCCGAACTCGAGCCGGCCGCGATGGCGCTCGACGATATGCTTGACGATCGCGAGGCCGAGGCCGGTGCCGCCGATGGCGCGGCTGCGGCCCGCATCGACGCGGTAAAAGCGCTCGGTCAGCCGCGGCACATGCTCGGGCGCGATGCCGTCTCCCTGGTCGGCGACGCTGAGAACGGCCGCGCCATCGACGACGGCGACCGCGAC
>JACDGO010000350.1 GCA_013821585.1 Sphingomonadaceae bacterium | reverse complement strand
TTTGCATGTCGCCTGACAAAAACATCTTCGCATGCGCAGGCGGGACACCAGGCCAGCAACGTCCGGTGCCAAAGCGCCGGTTTGGGGCGGTCGGTCACGACAAGGCGCAGCGCCCTGATCCGCGCTTCGTCGAGACGGGCCGCCTGCGCAAGAAGATGATCCAACTCGGCGTCTTCCTGCCAGTCGAGCGGGAAAAGCCGCGAGACATGAACGCCAGGGCCATCCCGAAGCCGTGTCACCAGTTCCGCCGGCGCCAGATCGTATCGGGCAGCGACACGCCCGATCCATGATCGAATTGACTCATCGGGAAACGGTCTCGGCGCCAGAGGGAGCGACCTTGGAAGCGCCATGGGCAGCGTCATGCACGACGTGCCTCGGCCGCACCTCGAGGGCGGGGACGCGTGCCCCGGCCGGGGGCCGCCACACCACGCCAGATTTCGGGGTCATCGAAGCTGGCAAGTTCGATCCGCTCGCGCCCGGTGCGGATGGCGCCCACCGCTGCGCGCTCCACCACCTTGCAGATGCCCAACGTAACACCACCCGATCGCTCCGCCAGCGTGGCCCGTAGCTTTGCCGAATCAACCGGCGATGGCTGACGCAGCGGCAGGCTCCAGACGAGGCGGGTGACGAAGTCGCGCAGGGCCTCCCCCGGTGTCCACAGCGGTAACTCGATATCGCTGAAACGACTGCGCAACTGCGCGTCCGACAACAGCGCGTGCCGCGCCTCGGGCACGCCGACGCCGACCAACGCAAGCTTCAGGTCGTTGGACAGGAACCGCAGCAGTTGCAAAAACAGCCGCTGCTGCCGCGGTGATCCCACCAGCACCGAATTGATCTCATCAATCACCAGCACGCGGGCGCCAACCTCGCGCAGCAGCCGAATCTCCGACATGCGAAGCTGTCCACCGCTGGTCCAATACCCCGCCGATGGTGCCTCGATCGCCTCCAGCACGCGATTGAAGAATTCCACTTCCGTGGGCTGCGGCGGCATCAGCATCACAACGACCGGGCGGCGCTGAACCCCCGCCGCTTCGTCGAAGCCGACCGCATTCTGCCGTCCGAACTTGCGGATCAGCATCGTCTTGCCCATCCCGCTTTCGCCCAGCAGCAAAAGATTCTCCATCCGCTCGCGAGATGGCTGGTCGAACGCTTCCTGCAGATAACCCAGCAAGCGTTCCGCTGCGGCGTGCTGGATCCAGCGTTCGGCACGGATGTGGGCAATCCGAGCCTCGGCATCGAGCTGAGCGAGCGGGCGCACGTCCGCGGGCAGATGGGCAAACGCGGGTTCAGCCGCCACTACCAAATCTCCACACCACTGGTGGCACCCTCGGCCGGCATGGGAACCCGGGCATCCGGATCATCGCTGGATACGACCGTTGGCGGGGATGGTTGGCGGCGCTCTGCGGCAACCTGTTCGGCGGCGAGACTGCCGCGGACCACGGCCCGGCGAGCACTCTTGCGGCGGCCATAGGCCTCAGCGAGCACGCGCCGCTGCTCTTCGATGGCGGCGAAGATGGCGTACTCATCAACTGTCCGCCGGCCTTCCTCACGCAGCTGCTTGATCGCGAGCCGGTGCTCCCAGAGTGTCACCGCAGGCCGGCCGATATCGGCATAGGGCACGCGGATATGATCACCCGTCGGAAGCTCGACGAACACGGCGCTGAGGTCGCGCGGGTCATACTTCACCCGCCGCCTGCCGCCCCCATCATCTACGAGATGGGCCAGAGCGCCATCCTGGTAGAGCACGTTGAACAGCCGAACCCCGTCACGCCGCACGGTGCGCTCCTCGAAAGGCAGGAAGTCGAGAAGCAGGGTTTCGCCATCCGCTGGCGCGCGCGGCGTGAGGTCCGCGGTTCCGTCACGCCACGCGGTGGCCGGCGTCCGACCGAGGATTGTATGGACCTCGTTATGATAGGGGCCGAGCACCTCCAGAACGAGGATGCGCTCGAACTCGCGAAAGCTGAGCACCGCCCGCGCCTCCGAAGCGTAATCGCCCCGCGCGGCAACACTGGAAAAGGTTGTGCCAGGCAGCACATGGATCCGCCCCATCAAGGTTCCCATCAGCCGCTCGATGTGACCGCCGAAGCGGGGCGTGGCAGGCGGCCGGTATTCAATGCGGATGCCGTGCTGCTGGCATCCGCGCTCGAAGGCGCGCGAGTGAAACGCCGCACCGTTGTCGACATGAATGAGTTCTGGCAGTCCCTGCGTCGGCCAGGCGAGACCGATGGCCCTATCCGTGAGCCACGTGGCCTTCGGTAGCATAGCCTGCGTCACCGCCAGCGCGGTGCCCGCGGCACGCGGCGGGTCCAGCGACAGCGTGAGGCCAGCGACCATACGAGTATGCACATCGAGCACCAGCGTCAGCCAGGGGCGGCCAATACAGGCCCGCGTCACATCGTCGACCAACATGATATCGACCTTGGTGTGGTCGATCTGTACGACCTGTAGCGGTCGCTCCGTTCGCAACCCCGGCTTGACGAGCCGAAAGCGATCACCGGCAACAGCCGCGCCTTCGCGGTGCTTGATCCGCTCACGCAAATTTCGCGCTGTGACACGCGCCCTCAACGCCTTCATCGAAGGCGGTTTCAGCCCGGCGGTCACGCATTCCTGCCGCACCTGGGCGAATAGACGTTTCACGGTTGCTCGCTCGGGCTTCAGGGAGATGGCATCGATCGCCGTCTCGACTTGCGCCTCGATAGCGGGCGCGAGCCGCCGCCATCCAACAGCCGGTCCTGGCGGGCGCGGCAGCAGCGACGCCGTCACCGGGCGGCTGCGAAACGTCCGGATGAGCGAATAGATCCGGGGGACACTCAATCCGAGCTCCGTGGCTACCGCCTGAACGCCAAGCCGCCCCAGTCGCGGGGCCTCAATCAGGGGCCGGATCGCAGCCTCCCTGCGCACAGCTTCAGCCCAATCCACGTTAGAGGCCGCGTGTGCCGATGGAACCTTAGACGTGCCCACCGTGAATATCCGCGTTCATGCCAACTTCGGATTGCAATCCAGGAGATTTTTATCGCGATCTAGGCTATTTTATCGCGATCTAGGGGTAACGCAAGCACTTGAAATTGCCCATTTCGAAGGATTGCGATCTAGGGTTCGCGACATGTCGCAAAACTTGTCGCGTGCCTTATATCCTGACAATTTCAGGTCTGCGGCCGGTTTTGGGGCTGATCTGTGCCCCAGCCCTTCACAGTCCGTTATGGAAGTGGAAGTCAAAGTTTGGTCGACGCCCGAGATAGCAATTTCCACTCGCCATCTTGCTTTTGCCAGTTCATTAGGATGTGCAGATTGGTGGAACTCTTTTTGCCCTCAGGGATGGCCTCGCTCTCTCCCAGCCAATGAAAACGCACGATTGCGACATCGCCCACCACACGAATCGAGAGATCCTGGTATGCTAGGGACAG
>JACDGO010000010.1 GCA_013821585.1 Sphingomonadaceae bacterium | reverse complement strand
GCTCAGCACCATCGCACAGCGGCGTTTGCCGGGGAGGCCGAACCGCACTTCGTCGCGCAAGGTCAGCGCCAGCGGCTGGTCGCCGACCGGGCTGACCGTCACGAATCCGCGCCGCGCATAATAAGGCTGGTTCCACGCCAAGTCGCGAAACGTGGTCAGCGTCACTGCATTCATGCCGTGCGCGCGGGCATGATCGGTCGCGCGGTCGAGCAGCGCGCGTCCCACCCCGCGACCGTGCAGCGCCTCGTTGACGGCGAATTCGCAGATATGGAGTGCCCCGTCGCGCCGTTCGCACGCGATGAAGCCGACCGGCGCGTCGGCATCGTCGGCCGCGACCCAGCTCGTGCCTTCGCGCATCAGCTCGGCGTGGCGGCCGGGCGCCATATTGTCCTCGTCGGCGATCCATTCGAGCCCCGGCGCTCCGCGAAAGCGCTGCCCGGCCGATTGCTCGACGGCGGGGAGGAGCGCGGTGTCCGTCTGGACGGTCGTGCGGATGACGTAGCTCAAACCAGCTCCACCGCGACCGCGGTCGCTTCGCCGCCGCCGATGCACAATGACGCCAGCCCGCGCTTCAGTCCGCGAGTCTGGAGCGCGGAGATGAGCGTGGTCAGGATGCGTGCGCCGCTGGCGCCGATCGGATGGCCGAGCGCGGTCGCGCCGCCGTTGACGTTGATCTTGTCGTGCGGGATGCCGAGATCTTGCATCGCGATCATTGTCACCGCGGCGAACGCCTCGTTGACCTCGAACAGGTCGACGTCCTCGACGCTCCAGCCCGCCTTTTCGAGGAGCTTGCGGATCGCCGGCACCGGCGCCGTGGTGAACTGGCCCGGCGCGTGCGCGTGCGCGGCGGTCGCGATGACGCGCGCCTCGACCGGCAGGCCGAGCCGTTTCGCGACGCTCGCGCGCGTCATGACCAGCGCGGCGGCGCCGTCCGATATCGACGAGGCGTTCGCGGCGGTGATCGTACCGTCCTTGGCGAAGGCGGGCTTGAGCGAGGGAATCTTGTCGGGCTTCGCGTTGCCCGGCTGCTCGTCGACCGACACCTGCGTGTCGCCGCCGCGGCCCTTCACGGTTACGGGCACGACCTCGCTGTCGAAGCCGCCGCCGCTAATCGCGGCGTTGGCGCGCGACAGGCTCTCGATCGCATAGGAGTCCTGCGCTTCGCGCGTGAATTGATAGTCGCGCGCCGAATCTTCGGCGAACGCACCCATTAGCTTGCCGGGCGTGTAGGCGTCCTCGAGCCCGTCGAGGAACATCGAATCCTTGATCTCGCCGTGGCCGATGCGCCCGCCGCTCCGGTATTTCTGGAGCAGGAAGGGGGCGTTCGACATGCTTTCCATCCCCCCCGCGACGATCACGTCGGCGGTCCCCGCGCTCAGCGCCTCGGCGGCCATGATCGCCGCCTGCATGCCCGATCCGCACATCTTGTTGACCGTCGTCGCCTCGACCGATTCGGGGAGGCCGGCTTTTAGCGCCGCCTGGCGCGCGGGCGCCTGTCCAAGACCGGCGGGGAGCACGCAGCCCATATAGATGCGGTCGATGTCGGCGGGGTCCACGCCCGCGCGCTCGACCGCCGCCTTGACCGCTGTCGCGCCGAGCTCGGTCGCCGTCGCGCCCGAAAGCGCGCCCTGAAAAGCCCCCATCGGAGTGCGCGCGAAGGACGAGATGACGATCGGATCGGCGGTCATGAGGTTCTCCGATCATTGCTGAACTGTGGGTGATTGTTCTCTCGCAGAAAGGCGCTGCTGCCGCCAGCAAAAGCCGGGGCAGATCTGCGCGTTATTTCGATTGCAATGCGACGCGGCGATTGTGGCTTCGGCCGCCAGCCTTCGTTAGACGACGATCTTGATCTCGCTTTAGCCAGGTGCCGCGTTGTCGTTCCCTCTTTGACGGGTTCCAAATCGGAAAATGACAGCATCAGGATTCCCGGGGCCCGATGCGAGTCCGAATGAAACTGCCTTAGCCGTCGAACAAGGGGCTACTATGGAACGCATGCGTTTCCCCTCGGTATCCTGGACGGGTAGTGTCTCGAGACACTACCCCTGGACGGGTTAAGTGGACGAGACGCGCGAAGACGGCTAACGGGATGGCTGACCTGACGTTTCAACCGGACCATGCCGACATTTTCATGGACAGTCTCGCGCAGCCGTGCCTAGCCGACTCCGGGCCGTACGTTGTTAGAACATTATATGAACAATATTAACGCTTTGCGATCGGTAAAATCTCGCGTGTCCGTTACTCCGCGGAGGTGGCTGGAGACGCTGCGCTTTCAACTTGGGGCGACGGTCGTGCTTGCCGTATTGCTTCCTGCTGCGATCAGCCAGCTAATTAATGACAATGACTTCATTGCGTTACCGAGCGATAGGAATGCATTCCTCGGAACTCTGGTAGCTTCCTTTGGAGGTATCTACCTGTTTCGTAGAGTCATCGCATTTCCAGGAATTCGCGCATTTTCTTATGTCTTTCCGGCGTTCGGAATAACCTATGCAATTGTGCTCACAATTTTTTTCTTTGGCCGTTTAGAATATAGTCGTCTTTATTACGCTACTAGCTATTTGATCTGCTCGGCTATCTTTTTCGTTATCTGCACAATATCTCAACGCAGCCGGCTAAGACTATACACAGTTCCGGGTGGGGACATCGGTCTGATATTGCAGATACCGGGTATCGAATGCCATCCGTTACGCGTGCCGATAATCCCCAACGATCCTGTGAAACCCGCTATCGTTGTCGATCTTCGAGCTGACCTCGATGCAGAATGGCAACGTTTCATCGCTGAGGCTGCTATTGCCGGGTGCGCGGTTTATCACGTCAAACAGGTGCGCGAGTCGCTGACCGGCCAAGTTGAAATCGAGCACTTGTCGGAAAACAGTTTCGGGTCATTGCTGCCGAACCTTGCTTACCGCAAAATTAAACGGCTGATCGATGTTCTTGCGGCGCTCATCGCCCTGCCTCTCTTGGCGCTGCCGATGACGATAGCCGCCATTTTTGTCAAAATAGGATCGCCGGGTCCGATTTTTTTTCGACAGCAACGCATGGGCTATCGCGGACGGCCGTTTTCGGTCTTCAAATTTCGAACCATGCACGACCAAGCTCATACACCTTTCGTGGATGACCGGCGCGCTGCGGCGATGACGTTAGAGGGTGACGTTAGGGTAACCTCGATCGGCCGAGCCTTGAGACGGTGGCGTATCGATGAACTCCCGCAGATTCTGAACGTCTTGCGAGGAGAAATGAGCTGGATCGGCCCACGACCCGAAGCGCTTGAGCTATCAAGGTGGTACGAGAGCGAAATACCGTTCTACGTCTACCGACATATTATTCGCCCAGGCATCACTGGGTGGGCGCAAGTCAACCAAGGGCACGTAGCCGAATTAACGGAAGTGCATCAGAAGCTGCACTATGACTTTTACTACGTTAAGAATTTTTCCGGCTGGCTAGATTGGCTCATCGTTTTTCGCACGTTGGGAATCGTATTAAACGGATTCGGAGCGAGATGAGGCGAACCCGAATTTCAAAGCCCGCGCCCAGGAACTCGAGGGCGTCGAGCCGGCCTTACTTCAATAAGGCGCGTGACTATGAAGCGCTCGGCATATCTGCCGATGCCCGTTACGCAAGCGTCCGTTGCGCGTATCTTGAACTCGCCAAGCGATGGCACCCTGATCGCAACAAGAGCCGCCTTGCTACCGAGCGGTTCGCGGCGATAGGAACAGCATACCGAAACCTCACCTCCGCTATATCCGTTCCCGACAGATCAATTTTAATGGGCCCCGAACAGCCGGTTGGATGTTCCGTCTGCGGCTCGGGTGAGGCGGGATTGCGCACAGTTAACCTGACCACTGTCACATCGTTTTTACTGACAGTTCAGTGCGACGAGTATAGGGCGATTTACTGCCCTTCATGCGCGTGGAGCAAATCTTTGCAGGCAACGGCGCGGTCAGCTATCTTCGGTTGGTGGAGCCCGCTCGGTCCAATATGCGTGATGCGTGCAATTGGACGCAACGCTAAATCACTTGTTAGAGAAGGCTTCTTAAACCTGACACTGTCCTTGCACAATCCTATCTTTGAACAAAAAGATACCGAGTCGGGAGGCCGCGCTTCAACTTATTTGAGTAAATCGGTAATTTTCTATTTCGCGTTATTACTGCATGGCACCTTGACTCTTGTAATACTGGCACTTTTGCTGAAAGTAATACTTTTACTAGTAGGGTGAGTTTTGACGTATTGGCTATTAACTTGAATATATTTAAGAGAATTAATGCGTTTATTAATGCTGACGTCAAGCCGGCAGGTAGACCAGGAAGCATCGCCTATGCAGTTGGCGATGTTCACGGCCGCCTTGATCTTTTGAACGAGATGCTTGGCCGGATCGAACGTGACAGGGCGGCCGCCGAAAAGCCGAAATATGTGGTCTTCCTGGGGGACTTGATCGATCGCGGTCCAGATTCGTGCCGTGTTATTGAACGCCTCCGTCTCTACGCGTCGAAGGGCGTCAAGCCCGTCTTTCTTTTCGGCAATCACGAAGAGGCTTTCCTGCGCGTTTTAGGAGGGGATTCCGCTCTTCTGGCCGATTGGTTGCGTTACGGAGGCGATGCGTGCGCCGCAAGCTATGGCATTGACCCCGCGCGTCTTCTTGCAGAACTTCCGCAAACGGCGCTTGGGCAACTGCAATCGGCCGTGCCGAAGGCTCATATCGACTTTTTGCAGTCGTTCGCCGACAGCTTCCGCTACGGCGACTATCTGTTCGTTCATGCTGGCATTCGGCCAGGTTTGTCGATTGAGGATCAAAGTCCGCAGGATTTGCGCTGGATAAGGGATGCGTTTCTCCACGATACCAAGGACCACGGTGTTATCGTCGTTCACGGGCACACTATCGTTTCCGAGGTGGAGGAGCGCGTCAACCGGATTGGTATCGACACCGGTGCCTACCGGACGAATCGGCTTACCGCCCTTGGTATCGAAGGGCGCGAGCGATGGTTCTTAGAGAGTAGAGCGAATCCGGTCGACCCGCAACGCTCGGAGGGCTAAAGAGGCGAGCATCCACGCGTATCCCGTGCTTACTTGCCAAGAACCGAGGGCTATATGTTGAATCAAATACTGATAAAAAGGCTTACAAGATTAGACAGCGTAATACTGTTGTCTCTATTGTGGGTAACGACTGGATGCGCAAACACGCGCGGCGGACATATCCCTTATAGCGCCGGAGAGTTTAAAGCGCCAGACGCCTTGACACAGCCTGCGCTCAATGTGGATTATCGCATTGCTCCGATGGATAAGCTTTCCATCCGAGTCTTCAAGTTCGATGACCTTTCGGGAGATTATTCTGTTGATCTCGTCGGGAATATATCGATGCCGCTTATTGGGACCGTGCGCGTAATTAACTTATCAACCGATGAACTTCGTATTGAGCTGACCAAGCGACTAGGGGAGCGGTATCTTCAGGCACCAGATGTGAGCGTGGGAATAAAGGAATCCTCTGGGAGTGTCATCACTGTGGAAGGGTCGGTTCGGCAACCTGGCCTGTACCCGATCGCCGGACCTCTAACGCTGCTTCAGGCGGTCGCGACTGCGCGCGGCTATGATGAGAATGCCAATCCGCGCCGCGTAGCGATTTTTAGAACCATCGATGGCAAGCGGCAGGCTGCGGCTTTTGATCTCGTTTCAATACGTAGGGGGGCGATGAGCGATCCCCCAGTTTATCGCGGTGATATCGTCGTGGTCGATGGATCGAATACGAAGAGCGTTTTCAAGAACATCCTGCAAACCCTTCCCGTTCTCGCACTCTTCCGCCCATTCTAACTTGGCATTCCAAGCCGGGCGCAGCTAAGGCTTCCTGATGACGAACATTGCAACACGTCGCCAAGATGGGGGCGATTGGCTGGACGCTCGGCAGAAAACGCGCGCTCTTTCGGTCCAGGATGAGGCCTATATTGGGGCTGAAAACTCGCCGGACACCGACTTTAATCTCGCCACGATAGCGAGGATCGTATCGAACTGGCGATGGGTTGTATTGGGAGCGATCACGATATGCCTAGTCGCTGCGTTACTCGCAGCGTTCATTATGCGACCGATATATCGTGCGGTCTCAACTTTGGAAATCAGTCCGCCAACAGTTGATGTTACAACTGATAACAAAGAGGAAAAAGAAACGTCATCGAGCACGGACTTCCTCGCCACGCAATACGGCTTGCTACGAAGCCGGAGCCTAGCCGAGAGGGTAGGCCAGGAACTTAATCTCGCGTCTAATCCAATTTTCGTGACCCAAGGGGCTGACCGCGCCACTCGCCAACGAGAAGCCACCAACAAACTTGTACAAAACCTGAACATTGCTCCAGTTCCCGAGAGCCGCCTTGTTCGCGTCATTTATGATTCCCCCGATGCGGCTCTTTCAGCGCGAATCGTCAACAGTTTTGGCGAAAGTTTTATCGCGACAAATCTGGAGCGCAGGTATGAGGCATCATCGTACGCGCGGAGTTTTTTAGAGCGGCAAATCGGAAAAATAAAGACGGAGTTGGAGGCTTCGGAACGCCAACTGGTTAGCTATGCGCAATCACAAGGCATTCTGAATGTCTCGAGCGGGAAGGACGGCTCCGACACCACCTCGCTCCAAGGCGCGTCCCTAGTGTCAATTAATCAGGCGTTGGCCGACGCGCAGACCCGGCGGATAGCCGCTGAGCAGGCCTATCGGCAGTCCGGAACGGTGGGCGCGACGGCCGAGGTCACGGCGAGCGGCCAAGCACTTCGGCAGCAGCGCGCCGCGCTGGAAGCTGACTACCAGGATAAGTTAACTCGCATGAAACCCGAGTTTCCGGACATGGTGAGCCTGCGATCGCGGATTAGCGAGTTGACACGCCAATTGGCTCAAGAAGGCGTCGCCGTGCAAAGCGGGCGGTCGAACACCTTGCTTTCAGAATATCGCGCCGCTGCGGCGGCAGAACGCGCACTACAGTCGCGGGTCGCGCAGCTAAAGAACTCTGTTCTCGATCTCCGGGAGCGCAGCATCCGCTATACAATTTTGCAGCGCGACGTTGACACCAACCGGTCACTCTATGACGCGTTGTTGCAACGGTATAAGGAAATAGGGGTAGCCGGCGGCGTGGGGAAAAATCTCGTCTCTATCGTCGATCGGGCCGAGGTGCCGTTGGTGCCATACAAGCCAAATTTACTTGTCAACTTGTTGATTGGGCTTGGGGCCGGGATTGGGCTGGGATTGGGTCTGGCAATCCTCCTTGAATTCATGAACGACACGATCAAAGTGCCTGACGATGTACGCGACAAACTGAAGCTCTCCTCCTTGGGGGTCATTCCGGTGAAAGACAGCGATGGGCCGTTCGCCCAAGAGCTGAACCGGCAGGGCTCACCAATTTCGGAGGCCTATTTTTCGCTGCGCACTACGCTGCAGTTCACGACAGGGCGCGGCGCGCCAAAGACTTTGCTCGTAACAAGCTCGCGGGCTGGCGAAGGGAAGTCGAGTACGACCCTTGCGCTGGCTCAGAATTTTGCGCGTTTGGGCCAGTCTGTCTTGCTGATCGATGCCGACTTGCGCCGCCCTGCCTTCGTCAGCGGGATCGACAGCGTCGGACTATCACAATTGCTGACCAATCAGGACCCACTTGATGCGCACGCGTTGGCAACCCACGTTGACAATCTTTGGCTCATACCATGCGGCCCCTTACCTCCAAGCCCTGCTGAACTTCTTGCTTCTCCGCGCCTTGCCGCGATTCTCGCTGAGGCGGCCGCCGCGTTCGACATGGTGATTGTCGATGGACCGCCTGTCCTTGGACTGGCTGACGCGCCACTTTTGGGAGCTGTCTGTGAAAGCACTATCGTGATTATCGAAAGCGGTAAGACACGAACCCGTCTCGCCATCGATTCTCTTAATCGCTTGAGAGCATCGGGGAGTGATGTCCTAGGTGCTGTGCTGACGAAGTTTCGTCATCAGGCCCATGGTTACGGCTACGGGTATGGCTATGACGCCTATAAATATAAAGAAATTGGTAACCGCGATCGTGAAATACGGCTTATTACGCAGGTTAAAGACGCGTCGGGACAATGATCTCCGGTCTGCAATGGAGGATGGCGCCTGCTGCTCGTCTTTTCATCGTGGTCAGTGTGTGCGTTCTTCTAGCTGTAGCGGCACTACAAGAGACGATTATAGCGCTAACCTTCAGCGACGCGCCCGCAGTTGCTGCTCAGGTTTCGCGACGGGACGCTCGTGTCATCGACGCTCTCCAACTCCAGATGCTCCAGCGTCGCAATTTGGTTGTTTCGCGCCAAATGCTCGACCAAGGACGTCTCGCGTTGAATGTGTCGCCCTTGGACGATACGCCATTCGTGATTTTCGGAAAATATGCACTTCAACGGGGTGATTTCCCGTCGGCCACGCGACTTCTCGAAGAAGCTCGACGCCGCGCCCCACGAGGCCAGATGGGGCGGTATTTCCTTCTGGATGCCTATCTCCAAGCTGGTAACATGACCGGGGCGGCTGGCGAGATAGCGGTTTTAGTTCGTCTTGTCCCCGAAACGTCAGCGCTCCTGGTCCCGATCATCGCGCGTTTCGCGGATGACCGGCTTGCTGGACCCGCACTACGAAAGATTCTGAGACGGGATCCTTTGTTGCGTGGTCAAGTGCTTCTCCAAATGGTGAAAGCTGACGTCGATCCGCGACTTATCCTTTCGATCGGCGGTGTAAATGCGCCCGAAGGAGATATCGCCGATTGGCGAAGCGCGCTGCTTGATCGGATGGTACGACGCCAACAGATCCCCCAATCGTTCGCCGTATGGAAACGGTTTACGGGCTTGCCAAACTCGAAAGCGCTGCTCCAAGATTCAGGTTTTAGGCATACAGGCCAGATGCCTCCGTTTGGATGGAATTTGCTAGGTACCGGTGACGGGGTAGCCGAGCCTGTTCGCCAAGGAGGCATAGATGTTGAATATTTTGGACGCGGTCCGGCGGATTTGGCGCGGCAGTTGCTCGTGCTTGCTCCAGGCGCGTACGCCTTGTCTTTTCGCGCCATGGGCGCCGCCGGTCGCATCTCGGCATCTATTAGCTGGGAAGTTGAGTGCTCGTCGCAACCACGGCAATTGGTCGCCATTCGCGTCGCAAACGTTTCTCCCGTTGGCGCGATCACACGGGCCGTTTTCGTTGTTCCGAGCGAAGGTTGTTCTGGGCAATGGCTGACGCTCAAAGGTTATCCAGGTGAATTTCCAGCGACGCTCGCGCTGAACTTTAGTGACTTACGGCTGGAACATGTGCGATGAGGGGTTACTCCATCCGCTTGGTAGCGCCAATGTGGCTCGCGGCTTGTTTGGCTCTTGGCGGGTCCAGCGCTGGCGGACTTTTGGTCAATTTGTTTCTTCAGTTGGGATCGCTTGTACTGATTGGTATCTCGCTGGCTAGTCGGGCTGGGACTGTGCCGGATCTGGCCGGGAAAAAAGCGCCAGCCATTTTTCTGAGCATTTGCGGCGTGTTGTTGCTCGCTTCGCTCGTCCCGTTGCCACCGCAAATCTGGTCACGCCTTCCGGGTCGCGAACACATCGTTTCCGGCTACTTGATGACGCCTAGTCGTCTGCCTTGGCTGCCGCTGTCCTTAAGTCCGGGGGCAACGATCGCCTCCGCGCTCTGGGCCCTTCCGGGAATAGCTATGCTCCTGACCATCATTCGGCTGAGAGCCTTCGATGAACGCTGGCTTGCCTGGACAATTGTTTCAGCAGCCGGGATAGGCGTAATTTTGGGCGCGCTTCAACTAGGAGACGGCGCGAGCTCAAGCTTCTACTTCTACGACATTACCAATATCGGTGCTGCCGTTGGAACTTTCGCTAATGCTAATCATTTTGCTACGTTGCTCGTGAGCACTATTGCCTTTCTTACCGCTCTCTACGCGAGTGGTCGCGACCGTGATTGCTCAAAGCAGGCTGCGTCTGCGCAGCCCGTTATCCTGGCAGGAGCGCTCTTGGTCGTGGCGGTAGGCCTCGTGCTAGTTAACTCGCTCGCTGGCCTCGGGCTGGCGATGCCAGTGGCAGCAGCGAGCTATCTTATGGTTTCAAAACGGCCATTTTTGCGCCGCTATGCGCCAGCATTCATAGCCTTGCTTTCCGCCCTGTCGATCGCATTTGTCATGTCTTCCCCTTTCGGGAACAACCTCACTGCCGCTGACGCGATTTCGTCTCAGTATTCCAGATATACATTTTACGTGCACACCATTAAATTGATAGCTCGTGCCTTTCCAATAGGAACTGGGCTAGGCACGTTTCCGGAGATCTATTCGACAATAGAGAATCCGCTTGATGTTAGCACCACGTTTATTAATCACGCCCATAACGACTATTTAGAATTAGTTCTAGAATGGGGAATGCCGGGTCTATTGATAATCTTGTCGTTTTTAATTTGGTGGGCGTTGCGCGCTCGAACTTTGTGGACTTCGACGACGGCTACGCACTTCGAGCTTGCCGCGACGATAGCCTCGGGAGCCATTCTGATTCACAGCGCAGTCGATTATCCGTTGCGAACTGCGGGGATACAAGCGCTATTCGCCGCATGTTGCGGTCTAATGGCGGGGCATCGCCCGCTCGGGCGGGCGGGGCGTCGGCGTGATCGGTCAATGGCGCCTAAAGCACGGCACCTTTACGCCGATTAATCGATTCTAGTCTAGCTAGTACTACTTTGGCAGCTTTTAACCGTTAGGGGTTTATGGCAATGCAGGCAGCAAGCTGGCGGCGGGGGACGCCCCCTGTCCGTCGCGGACCGCGTGAGCTTCGAATTCAGGCCGCCTTTGGTGCGCCGATACGCCGATACGTCGGGGAACAGCCCCCTTTTAACAACTGGCGGCAGTGCCGTGCGCCTCGAGATGCGTCGCGTCGATCAACATTCGATCAGGCTTGCCACCCTTGGCCGAAAGCGCCGCGAAGGCGCGGTTGAACACGCCTATGTGGCTTCAGCGGATGGAGCGGTTGTAGATCGTCACGTGCGGCCTGTACTCGCGCGGTGCGTCACGCCGGCGCAGACCATTGCGAACGACGAAAATGATCCCCGGGATCACCCGACGATCATCGACCCTCGGCATTCCGTGCGACGGCGGAAAATTCGGCTCGATCCGCCGCATCTGCGCCTCCGACAACCAAATCAGATCACTCATTCCAGCGCTCAGAGCCGACCAGCGAATCACATCAAAGCAGCCTTGTGAACCCCTTTGATGGGCCCTGATCCTAGCCCGCACGAATGGCTCGGCTGATAGCTTCAGCGTATTTCGCGACAACTATTTTGTCGTCGAACTGGCGTGTTACGAGTTCGCGCCCGGCGGCACCCATCTTCTGACGCTGGCCGTGTGAAAGTCTCAGAAATTCACGACACGCCGTGGCGAGCGCTTTGGAGTTCCTTGGCGGGACAAGCGTGCCGTTAACGTCCGCTTGCACGATTCGTCGGCACCCTGCGATGTCGGTGGCGATTAGCGGCTTGCCCATCGCGGCTGCCTCAATCAAGCTGCGGGGAACACCCTCGGAATAACTCGGCAGGACAACGCAATCGGCTCTGTTAATAAACGGCCGCACATCATCGGTGGGCCCCAAAAACTCAACGTCCCCCATTTCCTTCCAGTTATTGAGCGTATCGCTTTGAAAACCATCGGAGCCGCCGAAATTTGTTGGCCCTAGGAGTTGAAACCGCGCTTGGGGATGAACTCTTCGCACTTCCCGTGCGGCTTCGACATATTCCGCCACCCCTTTCGACCGAATTACACGGCCGATCATTAGGAAGGTCGAGCCGCAGCTCGACCGGCGAGCCGGACAAAATCGCTCGATATCGACGCCCGATCCGGGTAATATCTGGGACGATGAAAGCGCGGCTAGGCCGGCTTCGACGAACCGATCGCGATCTTCATTATTTTGAAAAAAAATCGTGTGGGAGCGCGCCAGAGCATGGCGATAGAGCGCGCGAATCAAGATCGTCACTAGCCGCCCATCGGCGAAGCCGATACCCACCCCAGTAATATTGTTGATTATCGGAATGCCCGCCACTCGTGCCGCGAGTGAACCGTAGATGTTCGGCTTTATTGTGTAACCCAGATAAACGTCCGGCCGTAAACTACGAAATATTTTCCTATATTCCCTGTATAATCTCAGGTCTTCAGCTGGAGAAGTGCCGCGTGCACTTAACGTGATGTTGATATGTTCACACCCTAACGCCTTCATGGCCTGGGTGTATTCGTCAGCAGGCGCCGCGACAATTACTCGGTCACCCCGTGTTATCCAGTCTGAAACCAGCGCAGCCCGAAAGTTGACAACGTTCCAGCAGCTATTGATTGAAACGAGAATCGTGCGCGGCATGCTAAGCCATCGCCACACCGCCCAAAAATAGCAAGTGGCCACGCCTTGACCGACTGGCGCGAACCCCGCATGCAAATCACCGCGTTGCGGCTCTGCTCAGCGCTACTCCCGGGAAGCGCCGCTTACGATGTTCACCTACTGGCTGATGCTCGCCTTCACAGCGATACCCGCCTTCGGCGGGCGCGGGGTCGCAGGGCGGTATTCACGTCCGGTGGCGATTATGTTCGCCGTTGTTGTCACCTTGGTGATCGGACTGCGTTACCGTGTCGGAGGGGACTGGTCGGCATATGCCGATATGTACCGACAGATTTCAGTGCTCAACTTGCCAGAAGCATTGACCTTCACTGATCCCGCATTCGGTCTGCTGAACTGGTCGGCAGGCCAACTCGAAGCCGGCATCTGGCTCGTCAATCTTGTCTGCGCGACGATTTTCACGGCAGGCCTGTTTCGGTTCGCCTTCAGCCTTCCCAACCCCTGGTTAGCGATTGTGGCGGCCGTTCCCTATTTGATCGTCGTCGTGGCGATGGGCTATACGCGGCAAAGCGTTGCGTTGGGCTGCATGATGTTCGGGCTCGTGGCAATCGCGCGCGGCTCATTCGCACGGTTTATCGCGTGGATTCTCGTTGGTTCAATTTTTCACAAGACGGCGGTTCTCGTGATACCGCTTGTCGTCTTTTCATACGCGCGCAACCGCACTCTGACTTTCCTGTTGGCCGGCATCTTGTTGCCGGTTCTCTACTACGCTCTCATCGCCGGGAAGATCGGTTCTCTGCTGCAGACGTACGTCGATAATACCTACGACTCCAAAGGCGCGGCAATTCGCGTTGCAATGAACATAGTACCAGCATCTATATACTTGCTTAATAACCGTAGATTTAACTTATCGTCCTCTGAAAATGCTTTGTGGAGGAACATTTCAGTAATTGCATTGGCGTTGTTCCCCGTGGTTCTTGTTGTCTCGTCAACGACGCTGGTAGATAGATTTGCTTTATACGTGATGCCGCTTCAGGTATTTATTGCGGGTTGGCTGCCAAGCGTTTTTAACAGAAATAAAAACAATAACGAGACGATTGTATTAATGGTGGTTGCTTACTCTTCACTCGTGCTATTCATATGGTTGAACTACGCTGTTCATTCACAATACTGGATACCTTATCGCTTCCTGCCTTTAGAAGACATAATCGTGTGACCCCGACATCGTATTATGTTGCCCAGAAGGGCCGGAAAGTTCGTGGACGAATACTGGTGTTGTGCCCCTATCCTGTTGGCGTCGCGGCCGGGCAACGTCTCAAATACGAGCAATATCTGGATGATTGGCAACGGGCCGGATATGCCGTCACCGTTTCACCGTTCATCAGCTTACCAATGTGGGACATCCTATATCGGCCGGCTAACATGCGTCGAAAAGCGTGGGGCACGCTTAAGGGTTTTGGCCGCAGGATTATGGATTTGTTCCGTATACGCGACTACAACATTGTCTATGTGCACATGTGGGTGACGCCGTTCCGCGGCAACATGTTTGAGCGGTTGACGCGGTGGTTGGCCCGGAACCTCATTTACGACATCGAAGACAATCTGCTTGCTCGAGAACCAGGCATAGTGAGTGATAGCCCCCATCCGGTTCTGCGCTTTTTGAAAAGTCAAACTGCCGCGCGCTATCTGCTGCGCGAAGCCGACCAAGTGATTGTTGCCTCGGATTTCCTGCAGCAGGCGTATCTTCCAGTTAACCGTGCGCGTCGTGTGGCGCTCATTCCACCCTCGCTTGATGTCGATCGGTTCCGGCCCGCCGCGGTGGCGGCGAGTGAGAGAAACGGGGGTGTTGTGACGATTGGCTGGACGGGAACGTTTAGCTCGAAGCCTTTCCTGGACGCGCTGCGGCCAGTATGGAAAGAATTGCGGAAAGTTGCCGATTTTCGCCTGATCGTAATCGGCAATTTCGATTATAACCTGGACGATGTAAGCGTTGAAGTGGTGCGGTGGGATCGCAACGCCGAAGTGGAGCAGCTTCTGGAACTGGATATCGGGATATATCCGCTGCCGAACGACGATTGGGCCAAGGGAAAGGCCGGGCTGAAGATCATTCAGTATCAGGCCGTCGGTATTCCTTGTGTCGCTTCACACGCCGGGCTGTCTCCGTTCCAGATAAGCGAGGGCAAAACAGGGTTCCTGGTGAGCAACGATGCCGAGTGGTTGAATCGATTGCAGCGTCTGCTGCAAGATAGCGACCTAAGACGAAGGATGGGGGCCGCGGCCCGCTCCAATGCGGTCCAGCGATATTCGCGCGAAGCAATTGCCGGACAATATCGCGCGATCCTCGCGCAATTCTAACCTATGGACACCGCGTTTGCGCGCGTGCTTTTCCAGCTTTGCCACATCAATACCGCCCAGATGGGCTGATGGGCATCCTCGCGCCCCTCCAGGTGACTTTGCCAGCGTGCTCTTATGACCGGCGCATTCAAAAGCCCGTCTTCGTTCAAACGTGAGGGCGACAGCAGCTCCTCTGCCCAATCGCGAAGCGGACCTCGTAACCATTGCCCGATCGGGATGGCAAAACCCGCTTTCGGACGATCAAACAAAGACCGCGGCGCGAGGTCGAACAAGACATCGCGCAAGATCTGCTTGCCTCCATCGCGACCGAACAACATGGAATCGGGAATCCGGGAGGCGGTGGCGACCAGTTCCGGGTCGAGGAAGGGAACGCGCGTCTCCAGACTCACTGCCATCGCCGCCCGATCGACTTTGCACAAAATATCGTCGGGCAAATATCGTATCGTATCGGCGTGCATCAGGCGACGCCCATAGCTCAAATGCTCTAGTCCGAGGTCCAGCCGCGGTTCGACGACCCAGTCACGATCGCTCGTGGTGACGACGGGATCGCCCTTGCCGTCCCATCCATCGAGAAACGAACCAATCAGCCCGCCAAAATTTTCGGCACGCGAAAACGCGTCGAGCGCGCGTCGCACGGTGTGACCAAAATGGTCCGCACGGCTCCGGCCGATCGCGTCGGCAGCCAGATTCCATGCGGTGGTGGGGATCAGCGCCGTGCCGCCCAAAAGGATGCGCCTCACCGCCTTCGGTAGTTGCGCGGCGCGTCGCCAAAGCTTGGGAAACTGGCGGTGCCTGTTATATCCGCCGAATAACTCGTCTCCCGCATCGCCGGACAAGGCCACCTTGACGTTGCGCTTCGCGAGCCTGGCAACGAGGAAAGTTGGGATCTGGGATGAATCGGCGAACGGCTCGTTGTAGATCGTCGCAAGCAAAGGAATCGTGGACAGAACGTCATCAGCATTGACGTATAGTTCGTGATGGTCGGTCCCGAAATGCCGTGCCACTTTTCGCGCATGGACAGCCTCGTCAAAGCCAGCAACGTCAAAACCGATTGAGAAGCTCTTCAGCGCGCCGGGACCGGTAGCGTGCGATGCGAGGCCGGTTATGATCGACGAATCGATTCCGCCCGAAAGGAACGTCCCGACAGGAACATCGGCGACCAACTGCCGCTCGACCGCGGTGGTGAGGGCGCTGCGTACCGCAGTCCGTGCTTCGATGGGGTTAGCGATGGGCCGCCGGTCGCCATCGAGCAGCACAGCGCTGTAATCGTAATAGCGATCGATTCGAAATCCAGCATCCTCATCGCCGTCGAGCCACCGTGTCGCCGCGCTTCCGATGCCGGACCGATCGATGCGCGCGATGCACCCGGAGGGCAGTTTGAAGACGTCGCGGTAGATGCTCAGGGGGGCGGGCACATTGTTATACCGCAGGAGCGCCCGCACGGCTGCCGGCTCGAAGGGGTTGTCGAATCTCGGCAAGGCGTCGAGTGAGATCAATTCCGACGAAAAAACAAAACCGTGGCGCGACCAGCCAAAATAAAGAGGTTTCTCGCCAAAGCGATCCCGCGCGAGAATCAGCGAACTCTCGTGC
>JACDGO010000349.1 GCA_013821585.1 Sphingomonadaceae bacterium | reverse complement strand
ACCCCCGCCTTCGCGGGGGAACTCCATGCTCTTCGCCGGAAGCCATGGGGACGCGAAGGGATCGAATTCAATTTGCTCGACCGGCGCTTGCGGATCGTCCCAGCGATAGACCGCGCGCTCGACGACATTCCTCAGCTCGCGGACATTGCCCGGCCAATCATAGTCGATCAGCACCGCCGAAGCCGAAGCCGAGAAGCCCGGCCAGGCGTCCCATTCCATCTCCGACGCCATGCGCCGCCCGAAGTGATCGGCGAGCACCGCGACGTCGCCATCGCGCGCGCGAAGCGGCGGCAGCGTCACCACCTCGAACGCGAGCCGGTCGAGCAGGTCGGCGCGAAAGCGGCCCTTGTCGACGAGGCCCGGGAGATGCTCGTTGGTCGCGGCGACGATGCGCACATCGACGCGGATCGGGCGGTTCGATCCGATCCGCGTGACCTCGCCATATTCGACCGCGCGCAACAGCCGCTCCTGCGCGCCCGGTGACAGCGTCGCCAGCTCGTCGAGAAACAGCGTGCCGCCGTCGGCCTCCTCGAACCGCCCTTCCCTCGCGCGCGTCGCGCCGGTGAACGCGCCGGCTTCGTGCCCGAACAATTCGGCCTCGATCAGTGTCTCGGCGAGCGCCGCGCAGTTCATTGTGATCAGCGGCCCTGCCCAACGCGGGCTGAGACGATGGAGGCGTTCGGCGACGAGCTCCTTTCCCGTTCCCCGCTCGCCGATCACAAGCACCGGCCGGTTGAGCGCCGCCGCGCGGCTCGCGCGCTCGAGCGCGTCGAGGAACACACCTGATTGGCCGACGACCTGCTCGATGCGTTCCATTGCTAAGGTTTAGTATAATATACGAACGATTGGCAACACAGAAATGAACAACGGTTCATAAAATGGCGGATTTCCGCCTTTTATCCAATTGGCACGCTTGCTGCAATCAGTCTGGCATTCCCGCCATCCCCGACGGGAAACGAAACAAACTCAAGCCAGGTCAGGGAGACCAGACATGTTCAGCACCGACAGCAAGTTCGCCAGTACCGCCGCCACTCTGGTCGGCACCATTCTTTTCAGCGCTGCCTGTGTCGGCGCCGCGGTCGGCCCCGCCACCGCGACGGGCCATCGTTCCCCCGTCGCGCAGAGCGCGCCGGCCATCGCGGCCAACCAGACGACCGTCCAGCTGAATGGCTGACGTAATCGTGACCGGGGCGGGCCGTCCCCTTGCCTGGCCTGCCCCGGCGAACGATTGAAGCAGTTACCCAAGGAGTAAACACGATGGGCATCTTTTCTCGAACGCGCGATATCTTCGCCGCGAACATGGGCGACCTGCTCGACAAGGCGGAAGACCCCGCGAGGATGATCCGCATGATCATCCTCGAGATGGAGGAGACGCTCGTCGAGGTTCGGGCGGGCGCCGCGCGCACGATCGCCGACCAGAAGGAGATGCGCCGTCATGTCGGCAAGCTCCGGATGCTCGAGGACAACTGGACCGAGAAGGCCGAGCTCGCGCTGTCGAAGGGCCGCGAGGATCTCGCCAAGGCCGCGCTCGTCGAGAAGCAAAAGGCGATCGACCTGCGTGAGCGGCTCGAATCAGAGATCGCGACGCTGGCCGAAACCCTGGGCGTCGCCGAGGGCGACATCGCCAAGCTTCAGGTCAAGCTGCGCGACGCGCGGACCCGCCAGAGTTCGATCCAGAGCCGGATCGAGACCGCGACGACGCGGGCGCGGGTCTTCGAATCCTATGCCGGCGAACGCGCCAAGGACGCCTTTTCGCGCTTCGACATCCTCGAGCGCCGCGCCGACATGGCCGAAGGGCACGCCGATGCGCTCAATCTGGGCGGAGAGCCCAAGACGCTCGAAGAGGAAATCGCCGAGCTCAAATCATCCGAAAAGGTCGACGCCGCCCTCGAGGCGATGAAGGCTAGGGCCGCAGGAAAGGACGCCTGACATGGAAGACGTATTATTGCCCGTCATGATCGTCGGGATGCTCTTCATCGGGCTACCCTGGCTGGTATTTCACTACATCACCAAGTGGAAGCAGGCGAAGGTGCTGACGCGCGAGGACGAAAATCTCCTCGATGACATGCACGACACCGCGCGCCGCCTCGAAGAGCGCGTGATCACGATCGAACGGATCATGACCGCCGAGAACCCCAACTGGAAATCGGGCGGCTGACGCCGCTTGCGCAGGGAGACAGACAATGAACGACCGCCGCACCGCCTTCTACCTCGACAAACAGAACGCAAAATGGCTCGGCGTTTGCTCGGGAATCGCCGACTATACCGGCATCGACCGCACTTGGGTGCGCGTCGGCGCGGTGATCCTGACCGTGATGGGCGGCTTTCCATGGACGCTGATCGCCTATTGGGTCACGGCCTGGGTCGCAAATCCCAAGCCGCTCGACCTCTATGACAGTCCGGAGGACGCCAAGTTCTGGCAAGGGGTGCGTCAATCGCCCGGCCGTTCGACCGGCGATGTGCGCGCCAAGTTCCGCGACATCGACCGGCGCCTCGCCGACGTCGAGACGCACTATACCAGCCGCAACTCGACCCTCTCGGACGAGATTGACGCGCTGCGCTGATCGAAAACGACCGCCGGTTGGTCGATGGCCTCGCGCCTCTCCGCCGACGGCAAGCCAGGGAGAACAACTATGCATGACGGAATTTTCGCGCTGATCCCGATCACCGCGCTCGTGATCCCGATCGTCGCGATCGCGTCGCGCACCGTGACGCGGATGATCCGTTTCCGCGAGAAGCAGTTGGAGGCGATGGGTAGCCAGACCGCCGAAAAGGCCGCGCAATATGCGGCGCATGTCGAGCGGCTCGAGCAGCGCGTCCGCGTGCTTGAGCGTATCGCCACCGACAAGGGCGGCAACGCCGATCTCGCCGAGCAGATTGAGGCACTGCGCGCCGCGCAGCTGCCGGACCCGCGACACGACCAGGTCTGAGGAGAAAAGCCATGGACGACATCGCCAGTTGGATCTGGGTTCTCATCCCCCTCGCCGCGATCGGCATTGCGCCCTTCAAGATGTGGATTCGCGTGAAGGAGCGACAACTCCAGGCGCAGACGAGCCTGACCGCAGAAAAGACCGCGCAATACGCGGCGCACACCGAACGGCTCGAACAGCGGATGCGCGTGCTCGAACGGATCGTCACCGACAAGGGCATCGACGTGGCCGACGAGATCGAAAAACTCCGCGACCAGCCGCCGCTCAACTAAAACACCGTGACCAGGGAGGTCTGACATGAATCCGTTCGAAATGGTGGTCGTCATCGTTGCGATCATGGCCGTCGCCAGCATCGTCCGCGCCAAATACGGCATCGTCCGCACCGGCCGCGGCCGCCACGCCCGCGAGGAGTTCATCGGGCACCGCCCCGACCCCGATGCCGAGCGGCTGCGCGGGGAGGTCAAAGCACTGCAGGAGCGCATCGCCGTCCTCGAAC
>JACDGO010000348.1 GCA_013821585.1 Sphingomonadaceae bacterium | reverse complement strand
GACTATTGGGCCGCGCGCCCCGGCGAGCTGCGCTCGACAGTCAAGCGCAAGGGCGCGAAGGCGGCGATGGCGATCGCGATCCACGGCCGCTTCGACGAAGTGGCCTGGCGCGACTATGAAAGCGTCTACGCCGAAAGCTGGAAGCCCGGCGAAGGCTCGACCGCGTTCCTGCGCGACATGGCCGAGGCGGAAGGCGAAGCGGGCGCGCTGCGCCTCGGCATCGGCAAGATCGAAGGGGAAGCGGTCGCGGCCCAGTTATGGACCGTCGATCATGGCCGCGCGATCATCCACAAGCTCGCGCACCGTGAGGGGCTGGGCGAACATTCGCCCGGCACTCTGCTCAGCGCCGCGATGTTCGAACATGTCATCGACCGCGACAACGTTGGAACGATCGACTTCGGCACCGGCGACGACGGTTACAAGGCCGACTGGATGGACGCGCGCGCCCCGTTGTTCACGCTGTCGCTCTACAATCCGGGCCGTGCGGCGGGGTTGGCGGGCGCCGCCCGCGCCAAGGCGGCAGCGCTTGTCGCGAAGCTGCGCAGCCGGTAATCGCGCGAGCGATGGAGGGCCGCCGCGAGATCGAGGACACGCTGCGCGCGGTGCTGCGCGACGTGCTCGGCATTTCGCCCGCGCGCGCCGCCGCGTTCGACGGCCTGACCCCCCTGTTCGGCGCGCTTCCGGAGCTCGATTCGATGGCGGTCGCTGGCCTCTTGACCGAGCTCGAGGACCGGCTCGGGATCGTCATCGACGACGACGATGTCGACGCGAACATGCTCGCGACCTTCGGCGCGCTCGCCAATTACGCCGCGGCCAAGGCTCTGGTGTGAGCGAAAAGTACGCCTGGCGCGGCGGCACCGAGATGCTGCTGCGCCACGGCGAGGGCGCGACGACGACGCTGCTCGTGCTGCCCGCGCTGTTCGAGGAAGCGAACCGGATGCGCCGCTTCGCGGTGTCGTTGATGCGGCGGCTGGCGGAGGCGGGAATCGGCACGGTCCTTCCCGACCTGCCGGGGACCGGTGAAAGTCTGGCCGATCTTGCCGATGTGACGCTCGACGACTGGCGCGACGTCGTTGCGGGAGTGGCGGAAACACTCCCCAAGCCGTTGATGACGCTGGCGATTCGTGGCGGCGCGATCCTCGACGGAACCGCCGATTTCGGTTGGCGACTCGCCCCCGAAAGCGGTGAGCGGATGCTGCGCGACCTCGTCCGCGCAACCGCCTTGTCGAGCGGGCGCAGCGCGTCGGAGATCGACCGGGCGGCGCGCGCGCGGCCGACCGCGCTCGCGGGGCAAACGCTGTCGCCCGCGCTCTATCAGGCGCTGCTGCTCGCGCCGGCGATCGGCGCCAATCGCCGCACCGTGCGGTTGGGCGAGGACCCAGGCCCGCGCGACGCGTCGCTCGACGGCAAGCGACTGTGGCGTGGCGCGGAACCAGGCGACGATCCTGATCTGGCCGACTTAGCTGCGGCCGATATCGTCTTGTGGACAAAGACATGCGCCGCACCCTGAGCTTTTTGTGCGAGGGCAATGCGCTCGCCGCGACGCTCGATGAAGCGGACGGCTCAACGGGGCTCCTGATCATCCAGGGCGGCAACGAAATCCGCGTTGGCGCGCATCGCGGCATGGCGAAGCTCGCGGCCGCCGTCGCCGGGCAAGGCTATCCCGTCCTGCGCTTCGACCGTCGCGGAATTGGTGACAGCGAAGGGGAGAACCAAGGTTACATGTCGTGCGGGCCGGACATCGCGGCTGCCGTCGAAGCATTTCGCGCCGCCTGCGCTCGGCTCGAGCGCGTCGTCGGCTTCGGCAATTGTGACGCCGCGACCGCGCTTGTCCTCCATAAATCGCCGGTCGATGCGTTGATCCTCTCGAACCCCTGGGTCGTCGAGCCGGTCGACGACCTTCCCCCGCCCGCCGCGATCAAGGGGCACTATGCGCGGCGGATGCGCGATCCGGCGGCGTGGGCGGCACTGCTGACGGGAAAGGTCGATCTGCGCGGCATCGCCAAGGGGCTCGGCCGCATCGCCGCGGCCAAGGAGGCCGGCACGCTCGCCGAATCCTTCGCCCGGGCGCTAGCAGTGCGACTGCTTCCAACGACGATCGTCCTCGCCGCGCGCGATGGGACGGCGCTGGCGTTCGACGATGAGTGGAAGTCGACTGTTTTCAATGGTTTGCGCGACGATCCGGCCATCCGGCTTGAAACCGTCGACAGCGCCTCGCACAGCTATGCCGGCAGGGGCGACTTCGAAGCATTGCTGGAAGTCGTGCTGGCTCGGCTCGCGGCCTAAGCCATCTCCGTCTCGAAATCGGCTTCGGCCAGAAACTTCTCGGCGTCGAGCGCGGCCATGCAGCCGGTCCCGGCCGCCGTGACCGCCTGGCGATAAATCTTGTCCATCACGTCGCCGCATGCGAACACGCCGGGGACGCTGGTGTGCGTGCTTCCCGCCTTGACGCGGATATAGCTGTCGGCGTCGAGATCGAGGTGGCCGCGGAATATCTCGGTCGCGGGGTGATGGCCGATCGCGACGAAGCCGCCTTCGGTATCGATGGAGCTTTCTTCGCCGGTGACGATGTCGATCAGGTCGAGCGCGACCAGCCCCTCGGGATCGCCGCCGCCGATAAAGCGCGCGACGCGCTTGTTCCAAATGACCTTGATGCCGGGGTGCGCGAACAGCCGGTCCTGAAGGATCTTCTCGGCGCGCAAGTGATCGCGGCGGTGGATCAAGGTGACGTCATGACTGTGGTTGGTCATATAGAGCGCTTCCTCGACCGCGGTATTGCCGCCGCCGATCACGACCACTTTCTTGCCGCGATAGAAAAAGCCGTCGCACGTCGCGCAGGCGCTGACGCCCTTGCCTTTCAGCGCTTCCTCGCTGTCGAGCCCGAGCCACTTCGCCTGGGCGCCCGTCGCAATGACGAGCGTGTCGCCCGAATAGACCATGCCGCCGTCGCCGACGAGACGGAACGGGCGGCGCGACAGGTCGATCTCGACGATCGTGTCCCACATCGTCTGCGCGCCGACATGCTCGGCCTGCGCCTGCATTTGCTCCATCAGCCACGGACCCTGGATCACGTCCTTGAAGCCGGGATAATTCTCGACATCGGTGGTGATCGTCAGCTGCCCGCCGGGCTGAAGCCCCTGCACGACGATCGGCGCCATCCCCGCGCGCGCGCCATAGATGGCGGCCGAAAGCCCGGCGGGGCCGGAGCCGAGGATAAGCATGCGCGAAGAATGGGTGGCGGGCATTCGTGCTACCTGTGAGAATGGTAGCGGAGGAGGGACTTGAACCCCCGACACGCGGATTATGATTCCGCTGCTCTAACCAGCTGAGCTACTCCGCCCCGAGGCGAGCGCGGGCATATATGGGGGCGGGTTAGGCGGAGCAAGCCCATTCCCTCTCCCCTTGAGGGAGAGGGCGACTCGCCGCAGGCGAGCGGGGAGAGGGGTGC
>JACDGO010000347.1 GCA_013821585.1 Sphingomonadaceae bacterium | reverse complement strand
CTCTGGAGCTTGGACCATTTATCTCCCGCTAATGAGCGGCCGACACGAGCGCCGGTTCGAGCGGGACGACGGGCGCGGGCTCTGACTGAAGGGCTGGCTTTGCCTTTGCTGCCGTCGGTGGCACAACGCGGAACCACGCGACATACAGTGCCGGCAGGAACAGAAGCGTGAGGAGAGTGCCGACGACGATGCCGCCCATCATCGCGAAGGCCATGGGAGCCCAGAAGCCTTCGCGGGAAATCGGAATCAGCGCGAGGCTGGCTGCGGCCGCGGTTAACATGATCGGACGCGTCCGATGCATCGTGGCGTCCAGGACCGCTTCCCAAGTCCCCATGCCGTCGCGCCGGTGCTCCTCGATCTGCACGATTAGGATCACCGAATTGCGAATCAGAATGCCGATCAACGCGAGGACTCCCAAGATGGCGACAAAGCCCATCGGCGAATTGCTGGGAAGCATGGCGGCGACCACACCGATGAGCCCGAGCGGGGCCACCGCGATGACCATGAACAGTCTTTGAAAACTTTGCAGTTGGATCATCAGGATGGTGGCCATCACGAAGAGCATCAGCGGGACGACGGCGGCGATCGGGCCTTGTGATTTCGCGCTCTCTTCCACGGGGCCTCCGAGTTCGAGGCGATAGCCGGCAGGCAGCGCGCGCTGAAACTCGTCCACGCGTTCGCTGAGCTGTTGCACGATCGTGGCCGGTTGCGTGGGGCCGACGATGTTTGCTCGCACGGTAACGGTGGGGAGTCGGCTTCGTCGCCAGACGATGGGCTGCTCGAGTTCGTAGTGGAAGTTTGCGACGGCTGCGAGCGGGATGGATTTCCCGTCGCCGGCCATGAGCTGCAGATTTTGCAATGTCTCGATCGAGCCGCGTTCCGCGTCGCGTGCCCGGGCGTTGACATTCACGAGGTAGATGTCATCGCGGACTTGGGTGACGGCGGTGCCGCCGACGATGCCGTTCAGCGTTTGCGCAATGGCCTCGGAGGTGACGCCGAGTTGCCGCGCCTTGTCCTGCAACACCTCCAGCTTCACGACGCGCGAAGGTTCCATCCAGTTAAAGCCAATGTCCTCCAGCAGCGGATCCGCGCCGATTTTCGCCGCCAGTTGCTGCGCGAGTTCCTTCACTTTCTGAACGTCGGGTCCGCTGACGCGATATTGCACCGCACGTCCGGCGGGCGGACCCATGGGCAGGAGTTCCACTTGAATGTCGATGCCGACGAAGTCACGGTGCGCGATTTCCTTGAGTTGCGCCCTTAGGCGGTCGCGCGCTTCGACGTTCTTAGCGACAATGATGATTTGCCCGAAGCTCGGGTTGGGCATCTGAACGTCGAAAGTGAGCACGAATCGAATCGCGCCCTGCCCGACGTAAGAGGACCAACTGTTCACTTCACTGTTACCGACGAGATGGCGTTCAAAGCGGTCCATGGCGGCTTTTGTGGCCGCGATCGAGGCGTTGTGCGGCAACGTGAAGTCCACCACGAGTTCACTCCGAGCCGAGGGCGGGAAGAACTGCTGTTGGACGAACTTCATTCCATAAAGTGAGACGACGAATAAGCCGACCGAAATCGCCACCGTCAGCCACGCGCGGCGCATGACCACGTCGAGCAGTCGCCGCAAGATGGCGCTGATGCGGCTCGGCTTCTCATCATGTTTCTTGAGCGTCGATGGCAGCAGCGTGACCCCGAGCAGCGGGGTAAAGACCACCGCGACGAGCCAGGACAGGAGGAGCGAAATCGCAATGACCACGAAGAGCGAGAAGGTGTATTCACCTGCATTGCTGCTGTTCATCGCGATCGGCAGGAAGCTGGCCACCGTCACCAGCGTTCCGGTGAGCATCGGAAAACGCGGTCGAGGTATAGACATGGGTCGCCGACTTATCCAGCGGATCACCCTGTTCGAGCCGGCTAACCATCATCTCCACGGCGATCATCGCGTCATCGACGAGCAGCCCGAGGGCAATGATCAAGGCGCCGAGCGAGATTCGCTGTAGCGGAATGCCGAGATACTCGAGCGCGACGAACGTCATCGCGAGCACCAGCGGAATCGCCAGGGCCACCACTAACCCGGGGCGCAGACCAAGGCTCAGGAAGCTGACGGCGAGCACGGCTTCGCAAATCTCGAATACCGGCTGGGCGACATCGAAGATCCGCCGATTGAAAAAGGGACGATCGATCTCGCCATCTTGAGCCAGGCGCTGCATCACGCGCCGCATCCCGAGCGAGCGAATCGCGAGCGCGCACCGCATTCTAAAAAAGGGCGGGCGGCTCGTCACTCTGGACTTGCTCAGCCACCGCTTCGAGCGTGCGCGCGAGCTTTACGCCGACCAGTGGCTCGGCTTCAGCGAGGTGCAATTGCATCAATGGCTCGAGGAGGCCGGCTTTGGCAAACTGGAAGTCACGGTCGTGTCGCGGGAGAAGGAGAGTCCGCATTTTCAGACGGTTTTCGCGACGGGCTCGAAATAGGAGCGGGTAATTCAGCCTTGAGTTTCGCCCCTAGACTTGGGCAGATAGTTCCCCTAGTAGATTGCTCGTGCAGCGACGCGATCAAATCTAGATGCAAAGGCGAGCGGCGATCATCACGGCTCTCCGAACACCTGTCGGTCGGCACGCGGGCGCATTGGCGTCGGTTCGCCCCGACGATCTTGCCGCCCACATCATCAAGGCCGTCGTGGCGCGATCCGGCATCGACCCCGCATTGATCGAGGATGTCTACTTCGGCGCTACCAACCAGGCCGGCGAGGACAACCGCAACGTCGCGCGCATGGCCGCGCTGCTGGCGGGCCTCCCCGCGTCCGTGCCGGGTTCGACGGTGAATCGCCTCTGTGCGTCGGGGCTGGAAGCCGTCAACATCGCGGCGCGCATGATCGAGGCGAGTCACGGCGATGTGTTCATCGCGGGCGGTGTCGAGTCGATGAGCCGTGCACCTTATGTGCTCAGCAAGGCGGAATCCGCGTTCGACCGGTCGCAGCAGATCTTCGACACTTCGATCGGCTGGCGCCTGGTCAATCCTCGCATGGCGGCGCTGCATTACCCCTTCTCCATGGGCGAGACCGCCGAGAATGTCGCCCGCAAGCACAAGATCAGCCGGGCGGATCAGGATCAGTTCGCGCTGCAGAGCCAGCAACGGTGGTCGGCGGCGCACCAACGCGGGCTGTTCGCCCAGGAGATCGTGCCCGTCGAGATTCCGCAGCGCAAGGGCGCTCCGACCCTCGTCAGCGTGGACGAGCACCCGAGGCCGGACACGACGCTGGAGAATCTCGCCAAGCTGAAACCCGCGTTCTCCAAAGACGACCAAGGCACGGTGACCGCGGGCAATTCGTCGGGGATCAACGACGGCGCGGCGGCCTTGCTGATCGTTGAAGCCGGGCTGGCCAAATCGCTGGGTCTTCAGCCGATCGCCTTCATCGGTCCGAGCGCCGCGGCCGGCGTCGATCCCGCGTTCATGGGGCTCGG
>JACDGO010000009.1 GCA_013821585.1 Sphingomonadaceae bacterium | reverse complement strand
ATCGTCCGAGACGGTCGAGGTCAGCCGCTTCGGATCGACACCGTGCAAGGCGCTGTGGCGCTGTGAGACCTGCCGCGAGCCGTTCGACCGCTTCAAATGCCATTAAAGAGCTGCGCCCGGCCCCACCCTCGTCATTCCCGCGAAGGCGGGAATCCATATTGTGAAAGGCCTCTCGCGGTATGGATTCCCGCCTTCGCGGGAATGACGGGTGGACCCACCCGTTCAACTGAAGGACGCCCATGTCGGCCGGTTTCCACGCGCTGAAGATCGCCGAGGTGCGGCGCGAGATCGACGATGCGGTGTCGCTGCGTTTCGATCTTCCGCCCGAATTGCGCGACATGTTCCGCTTCACCGCGGGCCAGCATCTGACGTTGCGCGCCGACATCGACGGCGAGGAGGTGCGCCGCAATTATTCGCTGTGCGTCGCCCCGCACGAGAACGCCCTTCGCGTCGCGATCAAACAGATCGCGGGCGGGCTGTTCTCGACCTGGGCGAACCGCGAACTCGCGCCCGGCGCCGTGATCGACGTGATGCCCCCGCATGGCAGCTTCACCTGGACCTTCGATCCCGCGCGCGCGGCCAATTATGTCGCTTTCGCGGGGGGATCGGGCATCACGCCGATCCTGTCGCTACTCAAAACGACGCTCGACGCCGAGCGGCTGAGCAGCTTCACATTGATCTACGGCAACCGCGCGTCGGATTCGATCATGTTCCTCGAGGAGCTCGCCGCGCTCAAGAACCGCTTCATGGCGCGGTTTCAGCTCTATCATTTCCTCGAGGACGAGGCCGAGGAGGTCGAGCTTTTCAATGGCCGCCTCGACAGCGACAAGATCGCCGCGGTTCTGCAATCGATCGTCGATCCCGCCACTGTCGACGCCGCGTTCATCTGCGGCCCTGGCCCGATGATGGACGCCGCCGAAGCCGGACTAATCGCGGCGGGCGTCGCCGAAGACAAGATCCTGATCGAGCGCTTCACCGTCGGCGCGATGTCGGCCGAGCAGCTCGTCGCCGCGCGCGCGCTTGAACAGCAGGCGGCGGGGCTGAGGGTCCGGGTCACGCTCGAAGGCCGGACGCGCACGCTCGCCTTCGACGCCGACAAAGGGAGCATCCTGGAGAACGCGCGCGCCGCCGGCCTCCCGGCGCCGTTCGCGTGTAAGGCGGGCGTCTGCGCCACCTGCCGAGCGAAGCTCGTCTCCGGGGAAGTGACGATGAAGGCGAACTATGGCCTCAGCGCCGAGGAGGTCGCGCAGGGCTATGTGCTCACCTGCCAGGCGGTCCCGCTTACCGACGATGTGGTATTAGATTACGACGCGTGATCGGCACTCGCGACGGCTGGAATGGGTGGAGGCTGCGTGAAAACGGCCTGATGTGGTAGGATTATCGGCGTCATCTGGAGACGTTGGATGTGCCGTTTCATCGAGGGATGCGACCGTCGACAGAAGCTGCTGCTGCCGGACTGCATCGACGACTATGGAACGCCAATCGTCTCGAAGATAATTCCCGGTTAGGCTTCGGTCAGCCGCTTCTCGATCAGCTCAACGGCCAAGTGGGTGACGTCGATACCGACGAAGGGACTCTAATCGCAACTGGATGAAAGTTGGGGGTCACGTCAATCGCCATCGCGTCGTCGTCGAATTCCAACTTGAAGCCCGCTGGAAAGCTGCATAATTTCACCCGCAGGCGCTGGCATAGAAGCTGTGGTATGGGAGGAGGCCACCTGCGTCCAATTACATCCAAACGAAAGCCACGTTCTCACGCAGCCTCGGTAGTGGCTGGCGTCGATACGTTGCTGGCGTTCGTCTCCTACGCAGCTGGCCACCCTTCGATAACCTCCACAAACTTCGTCAGCCACGCGTTCGCCTGGTGCCCGTCGACCACCCTGTGGTCGATCGTCAGCGAGACATAGGCCATCGGGCGGACCTGGATCGCGTCGGCGCCGTCGATCTCTCGTACCACCACGCGCTTTTCGAGCTTGCCGACGCCGAGGATCGCCGATTGCGGCTGCGGAATGATGATCGGCGAGGCGAACAGCGATCCCGAGACGCCATGGTTGGAAATCGTGAAGGTGCCGCCGCGCACGTCGGCAGGGGTCAACGCGCCGTCGCGGGCGTGCGCGATGAGGTCTTCGAGGCGCGTCGCGATCTCTTCGAGCGACAGCGTTTGCACGGCGCGAACTACGGGCACGACTAGTCCCTTGTCGCCGAGCGCGGTGCCCACGCCGATGTTGACGTCTTCGGCGATTTCGATGCGGTCGTCATACCAGCGGCCGTTGATCGAGGGGGCGGCCGCCATCGCCGCCGCCGAGGCGGCGACGAAATAGGCGGTGAAGCTCAGCTTCGACGCCGACGCCCTGCGGTGCGCGATGATTGCGCTGAAATCGCATTCGAACACCGCGGTAACGTGCGGCGCGGCGTTGACCGACTCGAGCATGTTGCGCGCGATCGCGATCCGCATCCGGTCGTGCGGGATGGTGCGCGCACCCGCAAGCGGAACGCTCCCGCGTGTAGCGACCGCCGCGTCGATGTCAGCGCGCGTCACGCGCCCGCCGCGTCCGCTGCCCGCGATCGCGCCGGGATCGACGCCGTGCTGCGCGACCGCGCGGCGCACGGAAGGAGAAAGGCGCAATTCCGCCGAGGGAACCGTCGCCGCTTTCGCGGGCGTAACGGGCGCTGCAACGGCCGGTCGCGCCTCGGCGCTCCCGCCGAGGCGTCCGAGCACCGCGCCCGGCAGCGCCTCCGCGTCGGTGTCGAGCAGGATTTCGGTCAGCACGCCCGAGGCGGGCGCGCTCACTTCCTGCGTGACCTTGTCAGTCTCGAGCTCGACGAGCGGGTCGTTCTCGGCGACCGTATCGCCGACGCGCTTCAGCCAGGTGCGGACGATCGCCTTCGTGCCTTCCTGCTCGTGCGGAACGAGGATGTCGGTCATCAAAAGCCGATCAATTCGTCGATCTTCGCACGGATGCGTTCGACTGAAGGCACCGCCCAGTCGAGTAGCACGGGATTATGCGGGCTGGGGATGTCGGGCATTGTCAGCCGCGCGACGGGCGCGTCCAGATCCATGAACGCCTCGTCCGCCACGACGGCGGCGATCTCCGCGCCGAAGCCCGCGGTCTTCAGATCCTCGTGGACGATCAGGCAGCGCCGCGTACGCCGGACCGAACTCAGCACCGCCTCCCCGTCCCACGGCATCAGCGTGCGCAGATCGATCACGTCGGCCGAACGTCCCTCGGCCGCTTCTTCGCAGCGCGGGACCATCGCGCCCCAAGTGACGACGGTGATGGCGTCGCCCGACACGCACGTTTTCGCCTTGCCGAACGGCAGCACATAATCGTCGCCCGGATAGGGCCGCCGCGCCCAAGAGAAGTCGAGCATCGCGCGATGCTCGAAGAAGATCACCGGATCGTTGCCCCTGAGCGCGGTCCTGAGCAGCCCCACCGCGTCCTCGGCGTTCGACGGCACCGCGACCATCCAGCCGGGCTGGTGGACGAAGGCGACCTCGTTGGTCTGGCTGTGCCACGGGTCGCCGCATTTGAAGAAGCCGCCGGGCATGCGCACCACCATCGGCGCGGCGAAGCGGTTGCCGGTGCGCCAGCGCATCGTCCCGCAGTCGTTCAGCTGCTCGGTCGCGGGCTCGGCATATTTGCGGAACTGGATTTCGGGGACGGGCATCAGGCCCGCGATCGCCATCCCCACTGCGCGGCCGATGATCCCTTCCTCCGACAGGCTGGTGTCGAACACGCGCGTCTCACCGAATTTCTCCTGGAGGCCGAGCGTCACCGCGTGGACGCCGCCTTTCGGCCCGATATCCTCTCCGAACAGAACGACGCGCGGATTGATCTCCAACTCGCGTTCGAGCGTGCGGCGAATCGCGGTGACCATGTTGATGCGCTGCGCTTCGGGGGCGGGCGTCTCGCTCGCCGGCGGCGGCGCATAGCCGTGCGTCCATTGCCCGCCCATCGCCTGCATCTCGCCTTCGAAGAACACGTCGCGCACGACCGTTTCGGGATCGGCGACTGGGCGCGCCTCGGCCGCCTCGCGCGCGGCTTCGGCGGCGGCGATCGCCTCAGTCTCGATCGCATCCCATTCGGCGTTGCTCAGCATCTCGGGAACGAGATGCGCCTTGAGCCTGGGCAGCGGATCGCGCGCCCGTTCGCGCGCGACGAAATCCTCGGACTTGTAGGTCTGGGTATCCTGGAAGCTGTGCCCCTGCAGGCGCGGCACGGTCAGCCGCAGCAGGCACGGACCTTTTCCCCCGCGAACATGACCGAGCGCGCGGTCGACCAGCGCCGCCGCCTCGCCGGGTTCGGCGCCGTCGCCGCTGACGATCTCGAGCCCGCCCCAGCTCGCGAGGTTCGCGGCGATGTCGCCGCCTGGCGTCTGGAACCCCGATGGGACCGAGATGCCGTAGCCATTGTCCTCGATGTAGAAGAGCATCGGCAGCTTTTGCGTCGTCGCGATCGTCAGCGCGGCCCAGAAGCCGTTCGACGCCACCGACGCGTCGCCGCCGAGCGCCACCGCGACCGCGCCGTCGTAGCTCCGGTCGTTCAGGACACCGCCGTAATAATCGATCGCCTGCGCCCATCCGGCGGTCGGGGTATATTGCGCGCCGACGCCGCCGCACATCGGCAGCGCCGACGGTCCGTCGATATTCGGATGGTTGAACACCGCGCCGATGTCGCGCCCGCCCGAATAGCCGCCAATCCGTCCCATCGAAGATGCGAGCGCGTCCACCGGATCGACGCCGAGCGCGAGCAGAAGCGGGCGCGAGCGGTAATAGCCGCACGCCGCGTCGCGCTTGCGGTCTAGCTTCAAGCCGAGCAGCACCTGCGCCATGTCGTGCCCGCGCGCGGAAAATTGATAGAGCACTTTCCGTTCGGGAACGAGGCGCTCCTCCTCCATCCGGTCGAGTGCACGCGACAGCTGAACGAGCCGGGCGACCTCGCGCCAGTCGTGGCCGCCGTCGGACGCTTTGCCCTCAACCGGGCGTTCGGAAACCTGCGTCGCCACGTGTCAGTCCCTTGCCTCGCCGATCATGCGCATTTTCACGCAAAACGCGCGCATGGCAATTGCCAGCCGCCGCGCATAGATGCGCCGACAGACACGAGAGACTCGCATGGCCGCCTTCACCCCCTATCGCTGGGACGATCCGTTCCTGCTCGACGCGCAGCTGACCGACGAGGAGCGGATGATCCGCGACGCGGCGGAAAGCTATGCGCAGGACAAGCTCCAGCCGCGCATCCTGATGGCGAATCGCGAGGAGCATTTCGACCGCGAGATCATGAACGAATTGGGCACGCTCGGCTTCCTCGGCGCGACGATCAAAGGCTATGGCTGCGCCGGGATCGGCTATGTCGCCTATGGGCTGCTGACGCGTGCGATCGAGCGCGTCGATTCGGGATACCGCTCGGCGTCGAGCGTCCAGTCCGGCCTCAGCATGGAGGCAGTCTACGCTTACGGCACCGAGGCGCAGAAACAGCGCTTCCTGCCCAGGATGGCCAAGGGCGAGCTGCTCGGCTGCTTCGGGCTGACCGAGCCCGACGCGGGCTCCGACCCCGGCAGCATGAAGACGCGCGCGGTCATGGCTGATGGCGGCTATCGACTGTCGGGCACGAAGATGTGGATCACCAACTCGCCGATCGCCGATCTCGCGATCGTCTGGGGCAAGCTCGACGGGCAGATCAGGGGCTTCATCGTCGAACGCGGGATGAACGGCTTCTCGACGCCCAAGATCGAGGGCAAGCTGTCCTTACGCGCCTCGACCACGGGCGAGATCGTGCTTGACGACGTGTTCGTTCCCGAGGAGAATCTGCTTCCCGAGGGGCGCGGGCTCGGCGGGCCATTCGGCTGCCTCAACAAGGCGCGCTACGGCATCGCCTGGGGATCGATGGGCGCGGCGGAGGACTGTTTCCACCGCGCGCGTCAATATACCCTCGACAGGAAGCAGTTCGGCCGGCCGCTCGCCGCGAACCAACTGATCCAGAAAAAGCTCGCCGACATGGAGACCGAAATCGCGCTCGGGCTTCAGGCCGCGCTCGCGGTCGGGCGCAACATCGACGCGGGGACGTGGGCGCCCGAACAGGTCTCTCTCATCAAGCGCAACAATTGCGGGAAGGCGCTGGCGATCGCGCGCGAGGCGCGCGACATGCACGGCGGCAACGGCATTTCCGACGAATTCCATGTCATCCGCCACATGATCAACCTCGAGACGGTCAACACCTATGAGGGGACGCACGACGTCCACGCGCTGATCCTGGGCCGCGCAATTACCGGAATTCCGGCCTTTTGAGCGCGATTCCCTTCCATCGTCCCGACCCGGACGCGATCCCGTCCGCCAACCCGGCGGTACTCGACTATATCGCGACGATCGAACGGCTGGGACACGAAGCGCCGCCCCCGAGCGCACAGCTCGCTTACGGCCCGGATCGCGGGCAGCGGCTCGACGTTTATGCGCCGCCGGGGGCGAAGGAGTTGCCCGTGCTGGTGTTCTTCCACGGCGGCGCGTGGATCAACGGGCATCTCGGCTGGCTGCGCTTCATGGCGCCCGCAGTCACGGCGCTTCCCGCGATCCTCGTCGCGGGCACCTATCGCCTCGCGCCGCGCTGCAAATGGCCCGCGCAGATCGAGGATGTCGCGGCCGCAGTGCGCTTCGTTCACGCCCATGCGCGGGCGTGGGGCGGCGATCCCGAGCGGGTCGTCACCGGCGGGCATTCGGCGGGCGGTCAGCTGACCGCGCTCGCTTCGCTCCAAGCGGACAGCCCGCCGCTCGCCGCCTGCTTTCCGGTGAGTTGCCCCTTCAGCCTCGAGCACGGCGACGTGCCGCTCGAAAGCGAGCCGGGCCGCGTCTATCGCTATCTGTTCGACCCGCGCAGCCAGGACGCGGAGGCAAGTCCGCTGCGGACGATCGAACAGGCGCGCCAGCCGTTCCATATCCTGTGGGGCGGCGGCGACCTCGACTATCTGATTTCGTCGAGCCGCGAGGCGGTCGCGCGGCTCGAAGCCGCCGGACGGGACGTCACGTTCGCCGAGTTGCCGGACTCATCGCACTTCGACGCGCATGTCTCGCTCGGCGATCCGGCGTCGCCCTGGTATGCCCGGCTGCGACAAGCGTTCGCCTAAGGATCGCCGTCCTCGCCGAAATAGACATCGTCGGGATCGAAGATCGGATAGGCGACGATCGTCTCCGTCCGCGTGACATGCTCGAGCCCCGCGAGCGCGCCGGCGAGTTCGCGGCCGACGTCCTTACGGTTGTCGATCTCGATCCGCAGCAGCAAATCCCAATGCCCGCTGACCGAGCTGACATCGGCGACATAGTCGCGCTTCTGCGAGATTATCGCCATGCCGACGTCGTAAGTGTGGCCCGGCTCGCACTGCATGAATACGTAAAAGCGCTGCTTCATGTGAGCGGCTATCGCAAGCCGCCCGCCCGCGCGCAAGGGTGTCGGGTCAGACCTTCTTCGATCCCATTCGCACCCATGCCCCGGGCTTGTCGCCGTCGTCGGGAACCGGCGAATCTCCTTCTTCGTCCGCGCCGAAGCTCTCGACCGGCGCGCCTTCGGCCACCGCCGCGTGCATGCGCTCCTTGCGCTTCTTGAGGTTCGCGCGGAGCGCCTCGGCGAGGCGGGCTTCGTCGGGCTTGACCATGGCCGCGACGTTAGCCCCGCGCGCCTTGACGCGTCCAGCGCCGCCGTCCATGGCCGCGCGCGTGCTGCCGTAGCTCAGTGGTAGAGCGCATCCTTGGTAAGGCTGAGGTCGTGAGTTCAATCCTCACCGGCAGCACCAGCATCCAGCGTCAATCGGGATCGCGCCGCTCATGGCCGGCGATCTCGCGCTCGCTGAGCGTCTCGACACCAGCAATCTCGTCGCGCGCTCCTTCGTGCGACAGGACAAGCTCATCGACCTTGAGCTGCAACGCACGCTCGCGGCGGCGCTGCTGGTTGAGGAGGACCTGCGCGAGGACGAACGCCCCGATCGAGAAGCCGTTCGCGAGGATGCCAGCCGGCTTCCCCGAGGCAAGCCACGCGACGCATCCGACGATAACCAGCAGCTGCGCGAGTGAATGGCCCGCGACTCGCGCGATCCAGTCCGAGGCGTTGCTGCCGAGATCGTGAAGTCGCCTGAGAACGCCGCCTCAACGCCCGAGCAGCCGTTCCGCCCCACTTTCGGTGAGCGCCGCGGCAAGATCCGCCCACAGCGCTTCGGCAGGCTCGCAGCCGATCGACAGGCGGATATAGCCTTCGGGAACCGCGTCGCCCCAGCGCGCGCGGCGCTCCGCCGAGCTGTGGACGCCACCGAAGCTCGTCGCGGGGGCGAGAAACCGCGCGGCGGCGATGAAGCCTTCCGCGCGCGCGGCATCGGCGAAGGTCAGGCCGATGAGGTTACCGAATCGCAGCATCTGGCCGCGCGCGAGCGCATGTCCGGGATGATCGGCGAGGCCCGGAAAGCGCACCGCCTCGAGCACCCAGTGCTCTGTGAGCCGCGCGGCGATCAGTTCGGCGGTGGCGCACATACGATCGAAGCGCAGCTCGAGCGTCTCGAGCCCGCGATGCGCGAGCCACGCCTCGAACGGGCCGGGCACGGCGCCGCTCAGCGTCCTCCACTCGCGCAGTTTCGTGGCGAGGACGGCATCGCGCGTCGCCGCGTGACCGAAGATCAGGTCCGAATGGCCGCCGAGCGCCTTGGTGTCCGAGGACACGACGATGTCCGCGCCGAGATCGAGCGGGCGCTGGCCGAGCGGGGTCATCACGGTGTTGTCGACGACCATCAGCGCGCCCGCGGTTTTCGCGTTCGCGGCGACGCGGCGCAGGTCGCAGAGGTCGAGACCCGGATTGGATGGTGTCTCGACCAGCACGTGCGTGGTGCCGCTGAGGTCGCGCTCCGCGCATTCGGCGGTCGCGCAGAGGTCGACCGTCACGCCGAGCGGCGCCAGATAGGTTTCCGCGAGGCGGCGCGTCGCGGCATAGCCGTCTGACGGCAGCAGGATGCGGTCGCCCGCTTTGAGCAGCGGCACGAGCGCCGCAGCGATCGCCGCCATGCCCGAGGGGAAAGCGATCGCTTCGGCGTCTTCGAGTCCGCTCAGCGCGTCCTGGACCGCGCTCCAGCTCGGATTGGTCCAGCGGCCATATTGGTGGGGCGCGTCGATGCTGGCCGGAAGCCAATACTGGCTCGCCATTACGATCGGCGGGGCGATCGGATCGCCCGGCGACAGCGCCGCGCCGCGCCGGTGGAGCATTTCCGCGACGATCTTGCCGAGGTCGACTGCCATGCCGTGCGCTTCGCACGAATGGCGGGTCCGAGGCAAAGCCTCCGCGCATTGACGCGCACGCCGCCGCCCCGCAAAGCGCGCGGCATGCGCTTCTTCTCGGACAATGCCGCCCCCGCGCATCGCGCGGTGATCGAAGCGATGGCGCGCGCCGCCGCGGTCGATACCGCCTATGAAGGCGACGCGCTGACCGGATCGCTTTCGCGACGTTTCTCGGAATTGTTCGAGACCGAGGTCGAAGCGATGTGGGTGCCGAGCGGCACCGCCGCCAACGCGCTCGCGCTCGCGGCGTTGTGCCCGCCCTATCGCGGCGTCCTCTGCCACAAGGACGCGCACATCCAGAACGACGAGGCGGGCGCCCCCGAATTCTATACCCACGGCGCCAAGCTGCTGCTCGCCGAAGGGCCGGGCGCGAAGCTGACACCCGACACGATCGCCGCGCGGCTCGACGAGATCGCGAACGACGTCCACCGCGTCCAGCCGGCGGCGATTTCGATCACCAACGCGACCGAATATGGGCTGAGTTATACGGCTGCCGAGCTCGCCGCGATCGGCGAACTGGCGAAGGCGCGCGGGCTGCGGCTGCATATGGACGGCGCGCGCTTCGCCAACGCCGTCGTTCATACGGGCGCGTCGCCCGCCGATCTGATGTGGCGCGCGGGCGTCGAAGTGCTGAGCTTCGGCTTCGTCAAGAACGGCGGCCTCTCCGCCGAGGCGCTCGTTTTCTTCGACGGGGGCCTCGCCGCCGAGACGCTGATCCGCCAGAAGCGCGCGGGGCATTTGCTGTCAAAGGGCCGCTATCTCGCCGCGCAGATCCTCGCGCTGCTCGACGGCGACCTGTGGCTCGCCAACGCGCGCGCCGCGAACGCCGGCGCGGCGCGGATCGCGGCGGCGGCTGGCGCGCGCCTGATCCATCCGGTCGAAGCGAACGAGTTGTTCGTGCGCGCGACTCCCGAAGAGACCGCGGCGCTGCGCGCGCAGGGCTTCGCCTTCTACGACTGGGCAGCGGGCGAGGTCCGCTTCGTAGTTTCCTGGAATCAACCCGAGACGGAGACAGAGGCGCTGGCGAAGGCGCTGGCCGCGCTGTGAGCGATGCGCCGATGCTGCGCGCGCGGGTGCTCATCCCGTTCGCGGTCGCGACTTTGATCTGGGGATCGACGTGGATCGTCATCCGCGACCAGCTCGGCGTCGTGCCGCCCAGCTGGTCGGTCACGTACCGCTTCCTCGTCGCCGCCGTGGCGATGTTCGCCTATGCGCTCGCGACCGGAGCGCCCTTGCGCCTCGGCCGGGCGGGGCAGGCGTTCGCGATCCCCTTCGGCGTCGCCCAGTTCGTTCTCAACTTCAACTTCGTCTACCGCGCGGAGGCGCACATAACCTCCGGCCTAGTCGCGGTGGTGTTCGCACTTTTGCTCGTCCCCAACGCGATTCTCGCGCGCATCTTCCTCAAACAGCCGGTCGCGGGACGTTTCCTCGGCGGTTCGGCGGTCGCGCTCGCCGGCGTCGCGATGCTGATCCTCCATGAGGCTCGTACCGACGCGTCGAGTGGCCCCGCGACGATCCTCGGCGTCGGCCTGACATTTCTCGGCGTGCTCTCCGCCTCGGCGGCGAACGTGATGCAGGGGACCGAGCGTGCGCGGGCGCTGCCGATGGCGTCGATGCTCGCCTGGGGAATGCTGTGGGGTGCAGGAATCGACGCCCTTTTCGCCTGGATGACGGCGGGGCCGCCGATCGTCGAGTGGCGCTGGGGCTATCTCGCCGGCATTCTCCATTTGGGCATATTGGCGAGCGCGGTCGCTTTCACCTGTTATTTCGGCGTGATCCGCGCGGTCGGCCCGGCGCGCGCCGCCTATTCGAGCGTTATCACGCCGGTGCTCGCGATGCTGCTGTCGACCGTATTCGAAGGCTATCGCTGGTCGCTGCTGGCGGCGGCGGGAGGCGTGCTTGCGCTTGCCGGACTGGCCGGCGGGATCAGTGCGCCGAGACCCGCCGCGAAATCGGGGTAAGCGGGCCGCCAGCCGAGCAAACGCTTCGCCTTGCCGTTCGCGACGCGGCGGTTTTCGCCATAGAAAGCGCGCGACGCGACGCTCAGGCTTTCAAGCGCGACGAAGGACGGCGGCGCGACGCCGAGCAGCGCGCACGCTGTCTCGATCACCGTATTCTGACTCGCGGGGCGATCGTCGGCAAGGTTGTAGACGCCCGGCGGTGCACCGAGCCCGGCGATCACGCCCGAGGCGATGTCGTCGACATGGACGCGACTAAATATCTGACCGGGCAGGTCGACGCGGTGCGCCTTTCCTTCGAGCACGCGGTCGAGCGCCGAGCGGCCGGGGCCGTAGATGCCGGGCAGACGAAACGCACGCGCGCCAAGCGCCTGCCAGGCGAGCTCGGCGGTTATCCGCCCGCCGCGCCGTCCATTCAGCGGCGCGCTCTCGTCGATCCACGCGCCTCCCGCATCGCCGTAAACGCCGGTCGACGACAGATAGCCGAGCCATTTGCCGCCGAGCGCGCCGCCATAGCGGTCGAGCACCGGATCGACGTCGCCGCCGGGCGGGACCGACGACAGCACATGCGTCGCCTCGGCAAGCACCGTCCCGGCGTCCTCGAAGACAATGTTTCCCGCGCTTCCGGTCGCATCGACCCGCCACCCCGCGCTTCGCAGCCGCGCGGCGATGCGCACGGCGGTGTAGCCGAGGCCGAAGATCAGCAGGCGGCTCACTGGCCGGGGTGCGCGGCTTTCCAGTCCATCGCCATGCGGATGCGCGTTCGGCCCGAAGGGTGATCGTAGAAAATCGCCTCCTCGAGCGGCGTCGGCTCGAGCTTGCGATATTCGGCGAGCTTGAGCGCCGAGCGCGCGAAACCATCGGGCTCGCGCGCCGCACCCAGGCCGAAGGCGTCGGCCTCGCTCTCATGCCAGCGGACGAAGCTGTTCGTCACCGGCGTCGCGACGAACAGGAACGCAGTCGCCAGCGCGGCGAGCAATGGCGTCACGCCGGGATCGGCGATGTCGGTGACGCCCCAGCGCGGCCCGTAACGCGCGAGCAGACGTTCGCTCGCGACCTTCAAGAATGCAAAGCCCGCAAGGAACAGCAGCGCGAAGAAGATGATCCCCTTCCACACATGCCCGAGGACATAGTGCCCCATCTCGTGTCCCATCACGGCCGCGACCTCATGCGCGTCGGCGCGGTTGAGCAAATTGTCATTCAACGAGATGCGGATCGTCGGGCCGAGCCCCGATACGTTCGCCGAGATGCGTTTCGATTGCTTCGACGCGTCGAACACATAGACGTTTTCGGTGGGGATATGGTTTGCGTGCGCCATCGCGAGGATCCGGTCGCGCAGCGGCCCCTGGGGCATCGGCGTGTAGGTGTTGAACATCGGCGCGACGAACACCGGCGTGATCGCCGCGCCGAGAGCGAAAAAGACGGTCGAAACGAGTCCGCCCCACAGCCACCAGCGTTTCGGACTGCGCCGGATCGCGCGGAAGATTCCCGCGAAGGCGATCGCCGCGACCGGGATCGTCAGCGCGAGCGCCTTCGCCCAATCGGCGAACCAGCCGCCGAAGCTCTGGTTCATCAGGCCATATTGCCCTTCGCGCACGAAGTCGGTGTAGATCGTCCACGGCAGGGTCAGGACATAGTCCACGGTCACAAAGATCACCGCGTAGAGCGCCGGGCGGAGCCAGACCCATCGCGACCAACGCGTCGCGAGCGCGCTCCACCGCGCCGACCAGCCGAAGCGCAGCATCGCCCAGTAAATCGCGAGGCTGACGAGCGCGTTCCACAGGATCAGCCAATAGCCGCCCTCGAAATAAGCGTCCGACTTCGCGCGCGCGACGCCGTTCACCGTAGCAAGATAGGCGCGCGTCGCCGCTTCGGGATCGAAGGCGGCCGTCGCCGCGGCCAGATGGAGCAAGATCATGCATTCCCCCAATTGCGTGTTATCCGCTTGATACGGGACGAGGGGAAGGTTTCAAGCGGCGTGCGAAAGCGAACTCAGAACCGCGTCTCCCATTCCAGCAGCAGGCGGGCCTGGCCGTTGTTGTTCGCGTTCGCCTGGCCGCCGATCGGGAACAGATAACCCGCCTCGACCTCGATCTCGGAGCCCTCGCCCAACGGCTCGACCTCGAACTTGGCGACGGGTCCGGCATAATGCTCGCCCTTGCGGAACAAGCGGTTGCTGTCGCCGATGTCGCCGAACGCGGCAGCGCCAAGCCGAAAGGCGTCGGCGATCGCCCAGTCGGCACTCGCGGCATATTCGAAGCCCGTCACCGCCCTGCTCGCCAGATCGCGCCCGCCGACGAGGTTCAACCGCCCGTCGAACGATCCCTTGCGATGCTCGAGCAGCAGCTTGGCCTCCAACGCGTCGCGGCCTCCGCGCACCGCCGCGTATTCGCCGTAAAGCGCGATATCGAGGCCGAGCGCGTCGATGCGTGCGATCGGCGCGATCCCTTCGATCGCCACTTCGGCAAGACGACGAGGTCCGGCGGGATCGCGTTCGAATTTCGCGACGAGCGCCGCGTAGAATTTGTCGGAAAAACCGTGCGCCAGTTCGAGCGACAGCGCGTCCGCGCCGTCGTCCGGGCCGCCCGTCAGCCGTCCGTAGCGGCTCTCAAGTTCGGTTACGCCCCCTTCAATCGTAGCGCCATAGACTTTCTCCGCGACGCCGGGCGCGGCCGGCGCGCTTACCGGCACCAATCCCAAGGCGGCGCCCATTACTATCTTGCGAATCATTCTCATCTCCCTCGCGAATGTCGCTAATGCGAGTCACTCGCAGGAACAAGAGAGAATTGTCGAACCGGATACGACTGCCTAGGGTGCGGCCCATGCTCGATGTTCAGACCACCGCCGCCGCGGCGTTCGCGCCCGAACCCCATGCCGTCCGCCGGGAGGATTACCGGCCGCCCGACTGGTATGTACCCGACATCGCGCTCGATTTCGATTTATTCCCTGCGCAGACGCGCGTTCGCGCGACGCTCACGGTCGAACGCAACGGGGCGCACGCGCGGCCGCTGGTGCTCGATAGCGACGGCCTCACTCCCTTGTCGGTGACGGTCGATGGCAAGGCGATCAACGACTGGCGGATCGACGACGGCAAGCTGATCGTCGACCTGCCTGGCGCCACGGCAACGATCGAGACTGAGGTCGAGATCGCGCCCGAGCAGAATACCAAGCTGATGGGGCTCTATGCGTCGGGCGGATTGCTATGCACGCAGTGCGAGGCCGAAGGCTTCCGCCGCATCACCTTCTTCCCCGACCGGCCCGACGTGCTCAGCCGCTATGCGGTGCGGATGGTCGCGGACAAGGCGGCCTATCCGGCGCTACTCGCCAACGGTGACAATGTCGGCCGCGGCGACGCGGGCGGTGGGCGGCACTGGGCCGAGTGGCGCGACCCCTTCCCCAAGCCCTGCTACCTGTTCGCGCTTGTCGCGGGCGATCTCAAGGCGAACCGCGACAGCTTCACGACGATGGGCGGCCGCAAGGTCCAACTCGGCATCTGGGTGCGCGGGGCCGATTTGCCGAAGACCGCGCACGCGATGGCCGCACTCAAGACGGCGATGAAATGGGACGAGGACGCTTACGGCCGCGAATACGACCTCGACGTGTTCAATATCGTCGCGGTCGACGATTTCAACTTCGGCGCGATGGAGAACAAGGGGCTCAACATCTTCAATTCGCGCTACATCCTCGCCGACCCCGACACCGCGACCGACATGGATTTCGACGGCGTCGCCGGCGTCGTCGCGCACGAATATTTCCACAATTGGTCGGGCAACCGCGTCACTTGCCGCGACTGGTTCCAGCTTTCGCTGAAGGAGGGCTTCACAGTCTTTCGCGACCAGAGCTTTTCCGCCGATCAAGGATCGGCGGCGGTCAAGCGGATCGAGGATGTCCGGAACTTGCGCGCCGGTCAGTTTCCCGAGGATGCCGGGCCTTTGGCGCACCCGATCCGCCCCGAATCCTATCTCGAGATCGCCAATTTCTACACCGCGACGGTCTATTCGAAAGGCGCGGAAGTCATCCGCATGATGCACACGATGCTGGGTGCCGAGAAGTTCCGCGCGGGAACGGATCTCTATTTCGACCGCCACGACGGCGAGGCGGCGACGTGCGAGGATTTCGTCAAGGCGATGGAGGACGCGAGCGGCGCGGACCTGACGCGCTTTCGCCGCTGGTACGAGCAGGCGGGAACGCCCAAGCTCAAGGCGGCGCTCGCGCACGATGACGCGACCGGCAAGACCGCGCTGACGCTCGGCCAGACGGTGCCGCCGACGCCCGGACAACCCGTGACGCAGCCGATGCCGCTCCCCATCCGCCTGGCGCTGTTCGATCGCGACGACGCCGAACATCGCGGCGAGAGCCTGTTCGTGCTCGACGACGAAACGGCGACGCTCGATTTCGATGGCTTCGCGCGTCCGCCCGTCCTGTCGATCAACCGCGACTTCTCCGCGCCCGTGATCGTCGAGACCGATCGTACGCCCGCCGATCTGGCTTTCCTTTCGGCGCACGACGACGACCCGTTCGCACGCTACGAGGCGATGCAACAGCTGATGCTCGATACGCTGACCGCCGCGGTTTCGGGCGGGGCGACCAGCCACAGCGCAGTGATCGACGCGGTCGCGGCGATCCTCGACGATGCCGAACTCGATCCTGCCTTCATCGGCGAGGCGGTGCTGCTGCCGAGCGAGGCTTTTATCGGCGATCAGATGCTCGTCGTCGATCCCGACGCGATCGCGAGCGCGCGCGACGCGCTGCGCCGCGACCTTGGCAACGCACTCGATGCGAAATGGCGCACGCTCTATGCGGCGCATGCCGCGACGCGCTTCGAATATTCGCCCTCGGCGAAGGGCGCGCGGCGCATCCGCAACGTGTCGCTCGGCTATATCGCGGCGGCTCAGGCGAAGGACGCGGGAACGCTGTCGTTCGCGCAGTTCGAAGCGGCCGACAACATGACCGACCGGCTATCGGCGCTCGGTACGCTCGCCAATGGCGACAATGCCGAGCGCATCCCCGCGCTCGATATCTTCTACAACCGCTATCGCGACAATCCGCTGGTGGTCGATAAATGGTTCTCCACACAGGCGCTGTCGACGCGCGGCGACACGCTCGACGCGGTCGCCGAACTCGCCCAGCATCCGGACTTCACGCTGAGCAATCCCAACCGCTTCCGCGCGCTGGTCGGCGCCTTCTCGGTCAACCAGCGGCCCTTCCAC
>JACDGO010000346.1 GCA_013821585.1 Sphingomonadaceae bacterium | reverse complement strand
GGCTATAGGTTTCGAACTGGGTGGCGCGGCTCGCCCAATTCTGTTTCGACTGAAAGCTGCCGCCGCCGCGGAGCTTCTCGGGAATGCGAAAGCGCTCGCTCTCGGGCTTGCGTGCGCAGACGACGATGCTGTCGTCGGTCGAGCGCGGGCAGGGATCAGAGCCGAATACGATGATCTCGTTGACGTCGGACTTGCCGGCGGCGAGCGCGGGCGCGGCGGGGAGACCGGCCAGACCCGCTGCGAGCAGCGAGGTTGCCCCGAGAGCAGCGATCGAAAACTTCGACATCGTCATTCCTTTCCTTAGGGCAAAAGCGCGTGGCCGCCCCGACATGTTCCGTCAAATCCGTTTCGACAGCGCGATCGCCACCCGGCATCCGGCGCGAATCGCCCCGCTGAGCAGCGGATAGGCCGGCGCGCCTTCCGCGCCCGCGGCCAGCGCGGCGTCGCGGTGCTCGACCTCCTCGGCGCGAAATTCGGTGATGACTTCGGCGAGATCGGGATCGTCGTCGCCAAGCGCGTCGAGCTGATGGCCGTAGTGGCGGTCGATCTCGGTCTCGATCGCGGCGGTGCACGCCATGGCTGCTTCCGGGCCGATCAACGCTGTCGCCATGCCGAGGCCGTAGCCCGCGACGTTCCACAAGGGCTGGAGCAGCGTCGGCCGAACGCCGCGCGCGGCGATCATCGCGTCGAAGCGGACGCGGTGGCGCTCCTCGGCCGCCGCCATCCCCGCGATCGCGCGCGCGGCGGGCGTCCGGTTTCCGAGAATCGCGAGCTGCCCCGCATAAATCCGCGTCGCGCCATACTCGCCCGCCTGATCGACGCGGATCATCGAATCGGTGTCGGGCTCGATCATGCCCGCCTCAGCAATGCGAGGATGGCGAGGCCGCCTACAATCGAGAAGAACGCGTTGAACCCCGCGAGCGAGACGCCGCCCAATGTCCATTGCGGCGAGTCGCAGCGGATCAGCGGCGTCGCCATGATGTCCTGGAGCGAACTGGTGCTCGCGCTCGAGCAGCGCGTCAGCCCTTCCCACCAGCCATATTCGACGCCCGCGTGAAACACGCCGATCGCGCCCGAAGCGAGGATCGCCAGCGCCGCGAGCACGATCAGCGGTCCTTGCGCGGCCGGGCGGATCAGGAACGCGACGATCAACAGCGCGATCGCGACCTCGTGCGGCCAGCGCTGCCAGTGGCACATCTCGCATGGATAGAGGCCGCCCAAATATTGCGACCCGAACGCCCCGCCGAGAAGCAGGGCGGGCACGAGCAGCGCGAGCAGGCGCGCGCACGCATGGGGATCGGACGGCGCCGTCTTCGCCGTCACCTGCGCGACGCCACCTGCGCGCCGGGCGCGCGGGCGAGGCGGGCGATGGTGTCGAGCGCGTAGCTCAACTGGAAGTCGGTCACGCCCTTTGCCTTGAGCGTCGCAGGCATCATCGCGAAGCGCGGATCGGCCTTCGCATCGTCCTCGAGCACGGTGTTGTCGACCTTCGCCTCGTTGATCAGATGGCGGCGCAGGTCGGCTTCGCGAAAGCGCGGGCGTTCCTTATAGTCGGGGTCGCTCAGCTGCGGCACGGCGATGTCGGGCTCGATCCCGCCCTCCTGCACGCTGCGGCCCGAAGGCGTATAGTAGCGCGCGGTGGTGAGACGCAGCGCGGTTGTGCTGGTGAGCGGCAAGAGCGTCTGCACCGATCCCTTGCCGAAGCTGCGCTCGCCCATCACCAGCGCGCGATGTTGGTCCTGGAGCGCGCCCGCGACGATCTCCGCCGCCGACGCCGAGCCCGCGTCGACGAGCACGACGATCGGCAGGCCGTGCGCGAAGTCGCCGGGCTTGGCGAAATAGCGCTCGATGTCGTTCTTCTCGCGCCCGCGCTGCGAGACGATCTCGCCATGGTCGAGGAAGGCGTCGGACACGTCGACCGCCTCGTCGAGCAATCCGCCCGGGTTCGCGCGCAGATCGACGACATAGCCGAGCGGCCGATGGCCGAGCGCCTTGTCGATCCCCATCAGCGCGGCGCGCACATTCGCGCCAGTGTTCTTCGAAAACGCGTTGATGTTGAGATAGCCGACGTCGCCCTTCACTTCCCATTTGACCGGCTTCAGCTCGATGATCTCGCGCGTCAGCGTCACGTCGAACGGCTTGTCGCGGCCAGGGCGGACGATCGTCAGCCGGACCGCGGTGCCGGGGCGTCCGCGCATCTGGTCGACCGCCTCGTCGAGCGTGCCGCCGAAGATCAGCTGACCGTCGAGATGAGTGATGAAATCGCCCGACTTGAGGCCCGCGCGGAACGCCGGCGTGTCCTCGGTCGGCGTCACCACCTTGACCGCGCCGTCCTCCATCGTGACGGTCAGGCCGAGGCCGCCGTAATTGCCGTCGGTCTGGGCGCGCATCTGGTCGAAGTCGCGCGCGTCGAGATAGGAGCTGTGCGGGTCGAGGCTCGCGAGCATCCCGTCGATCGCGCCCTTGATCAGTGCCTTGTCGTCGACCTTCTCGACATAGTCGGCGCGCACCCGCTCGAACACCGACATGAAGGTGTCGAGTTCGCGATAGGTGTTGACGTCGACCGCGGCGAGGCCGGCGGTCGTCGCGGGGATCAACGCGATCGCCGACAAGGCGAGCAGCGCGCGAAGCGGAAACTTGGTCATCGAGAGTCCTTATGGTCGAGCACCCAATACCGCCAACGCCGCGCTCCCGGCAAGCGGCTCGACTCTATTTCATTACGGCAACGTAATAATATTCGCGCGGCTCGTCTCTTGGTGTGACTTTCGGTGACCTTACTTTCTTATAAGGCTCACCCCATCAGCCGCGTAATATCGACCGGGCGGCCCTGTCTGCGCAGCTCGACCGTGATCGTCGGCCGATCCGGCCCGGCCTTGCCGACTGGGCTGCCGGGATCGACCGCGTCCCCCACCCGCACGTCGAGCGCGGCGAGGCTGGTGATCAAGGTCGTCCAGCCGAGGCCGTGGTCGATGATGACGATATTGCCGTAGCCGCGATAGGGACCGGCGAAGGCGATGCGGCCGCCCGTCGGCGCGACGACCTGCGCGAAGGGCCGCGTCGCGATCGTCAGGCCGCGCGCACGCACCCCGGTGTCCGAGACTTCGCCTAGGCCGGTCACGACCTGGCCGACGACGGGGAGGCGGTAAGGCCCCTGACCCGATTGCGCGACCTCACTTTCGGACGGCAGCGCACGGGATGCTCCCGGTTGTGCGGGGCGGAGAACGGGTCCGGGAAGCGAGGCAAGGCGCGCGCCGACGTCGGCCGATGCTTCAATCCGCGTCATCAGCTCGGTGATGTCGCGCGCTTCTTCGCCGAGCGCGAGCGCGCGGTCCTGCTCTGCCATTGCGCTTCCGGCAAGCGTCTCCGACGTGCGGCGGCGCTCGATCGCGAGGCCGGCGAGCGCATTGCGCCGCGCGACGAGCGCCTGCTGGCTCGCGCCGAGCGCCGCGAGCGCGCGATCAGCTTCCACC
>JACDGO010000345.1 GCA_013821585.1 Sphingomonadaceae bacterium | reverse complement strand
GTATATTGCCTAGGGATGTGCGCGATCGGGCCGTCAGCGCTGATCGATGGCCGTCCGGTGGCGCGGATCAATGCGGCCGGGATCGACACGATTGCGCGGGAGATCGCGGCATGACACGCGCCTGGGTTTCGCGGGACATGGCCTCGGTCGCGCTAGGCGCCGATGCGGTGGCCGACGCGCTGACGCAGTCGGGGGTCGAGGTGATTCGCACTGGCAGCCGCGGCCTGTTCCGCATCGAGCCCTTAGTCGAAATCGATACGCCGGAAGGCCGTATCGGTTACGGACCCGTCCTGCCCGCGGACGTTTCCGCGATCCTCGCGGGCGAGGGGCCGAACCGGCTTGGCTGCGTCGACCATTTGCCGTTCTTCGCCCGCCAGCAGCGGTTCACGTTTGCTCGCTGCGGCGTGATCGATCCGCTCGACCTCACTGACTATCGCGCGCATGGTGGCTTCGCTGCCCTCGACCGCGCCCGCGCGATGGCGCCCCAGGAGGTGGTCGATGCGGTAAGGGCGTCAGGTCTGCGCGGCCGCGGCGGTGCGGGCTTTCCAACCGGCATAAAGTGGCAGACGGTGCTCGATGCGCCCGGACCGGAGAAGTTCGTCGTCTGCAATGCGGATGAGGGCGATAGCGGCACCTTTGCGGATCGGATGCTAATGGAAGGCGACCCGTTCTGCCTGATCGAGGGGATGGTGATCGCCGGCCATGCGGTCGGTGCTGAACGCGGCTATATCTACATCCGTTCCGAATATCCGTTCGCGATAGAGACGATGTGTGGCGCAATATGCATCGCCGCGCTCGAGATCGCGCCGTTTACGCTGGAAATCCGCGTGGGCGCGGGCGCCTATGTCTGCGGGGAGGAGACCGCACTGCTCGATTCGATCGAGGGCAAGCGCGGTCAAGTGCGCGCCAAACCGCCGCTTCCCGCGCACGTCGGTCTGTTCGGCAAACCGACCGCGATCAACAACGTGCTGAGCCTTGCCGCGGTCCCATTCATCCTTGTCGAGGGACCGGAGCGTTACGCGGAGGTCGGCTTCGGTCGGTCGCGCGGGACGATGCCGATCCAACTCAGCGGCAATATTCGCAATGGCGGGATCTTCGAGTCGGGTTTCGGACTGACGCTGGGCACACTCATCCACGACATCGGCGGCGGCACGGAAAGCGGACGACCGGTGCGTGCGGTGCAGGTTGGCGGGCCGCTCGGCGCCTATTTCCCGCGGTCGATGTTCGACATGCCTTTCGACTATGAGACGTTCGCCGCCGCGGGCGGCCTAATCGGTCACGCCGGGATCACGGTGTTTGACGACACCGTCGATATGGCACAGATGGCGCGTTTCGCGATGGAATTCTGCGCGGTCGAAAGTTGCGGCAAGTGTACACCGTGTCGGATCGGTTCGACGCGCGGGGTCGAGACAATCGACCGTATCGTCGCCGGCGGGCGCGGCGGCGACGCGCTGGAGGCGATGCCGCAGATGCGCAACGCCGCCGCGAGCTCGCGTAACAGTGAGCAGGAAATCGCGCTGCTACGCGATCTGTGCGATACGATGAAGTATGGTTCGCTGTGTGCATTGGGCGGCTTCACGCCTTATCCGGTGCTGAGCGCGCTCGATCATTTTCCCGAGGATTTCGGCGCGAGCCGCGCCGCGGGAACGGGGGAGTAGGGCAATGGCGTGGATCGCAGAAGAGGACTTCGGCACCAAGGCGTCGTCGATGACGGGGGCCGATATCGCGCTGACCATCGACGGCCAGGCCGTAACTGTCCCGGCCGGCACCTCGGTCATGCGCGCCGCCGCGCTGGTTGATACCGCGATTCCCAAATTATGCGCGACCGACAGCCTAGAGGCGTTCGGCTCGTGCCGCTTGTGCCTCGTCGAGGTTGAAGGACGCATAGGTTATCCGGCATCCTGCACCACGCCGGTCAGCGCCGGGATGGTCGTCAATACGCAGACCGAGAAACTAAAGCAGCTGCGCCGCGGGGTGATGGAACTCTACATCTCCGACCACCCGCTGGATTGCCTGACCTGCCCTGCGAATGGCGATTGCGAATTGCAGGATCAGGCAGGAGCGGTCGGCCTGCGCGAGGTGCGCTACGGCTATGAGGGGGCCAGCCACCTCGCCGAGGACAAGGACAGGTCCAATCCCTATTTCGACTTCGACCCGACCAAATGCATCGTCTGTTCGCGGTGCGTGCGCGCTTGCGACGAAACCCAAGGCACGTTCGCGCTGACGGTCGACGGGCGCGGCTTCGCGTCGGCGATTTCGGCGAGTCAGAAAGAGGATTTCCTGTCCTCCGAATGCGTGTCGTGCGGATCGTGCGTCCAGGCGTGCCCGACATCGGCGCTTCAGGAAAAGAAGGTGGTGGAGGTGGGCACCCCGGACCGGGCGGTCATCACAACCTGCGCCTATTGCGGGGTCGGCTGCACGTTCCGCGCAGAGATGCGCGGGCAGGAACTGGTGCGGATGGTGCCGTGGAAGGAGGGCAAGGCCAATCGCGGGCACAGCTGCGTCAAGGGCCGCTTCGCTTGGGGTTATGCGCAGCACCAGGAGCGCATCCTGAACCCGATGATCCGCGAAAGTGTCGATCAACCCTGGCGCGAAGTGAGCTGGGGTGAGGCGATCGCCTACACCGCCGCCGAATTTCGCCGGATCGAAGCGAAATATGGCACTCGCGCGGTCGGCGGCATCACCTCCAGCCGCTGCACCAACGAAGAGACCTTCCTGGTTCAAAAATTGATACGGCAGGGGTTCGGCAACAACAATGTCGATACCTGTGCGCGTGTCTGTCATTCCCCAACTGGCTACGGTCTCAAGACGACCTTCGGCACCTCGGCGGGGACGCAGGATTTCGACAGCGTGATGCTATCGGACGTGATCCTCGTGATAGGCGCGAACCCGACCGATGGCCACCCGGTGTTCGCGAGCCGCATGAAGCAGCGGTTGCGCCAGGGCGCGCGGCTGATCGTGATCGATCCACGCCGCATCGACCTCGTTCGCACGCCCCACGTCGCGGCCGATCATCATCTCGCGTTGCGGCCCGGCACCAACGTCGCAGCGCTGACTGCGATGGCGCACGTCGTGGTCACCGAAAGACTGGCCGACGAGGATTATGTCCGTGCTCGCTGCGATTGGGACGAATATCGGGATTGGGCGGATTTCGTATCGCAGCCGGACCGCTCTCCAGAAGCGACAGAGGCGTTGACGCGCGTGCCGGCGCAGGAGCTGCGCGCGGCGGCGCGGTTGTATGCGACTGGGGGCCGCGCGGCGATCTATTATGGGCTGGGAGTCACCGAGCACAGTCAAGGGTCATCGACGGTGATAGCAATCGCCAATCTCGCGATGGCGACCGGCAATGTCGGAATAGAAGGTGCGGGGGTGAACCCGCTGCGCGGGCAGAACAACGTCCAGGGCGCGTGCGACATGGGCAGTTTCCCGCACGAATTCTCTGGTTATCGCCACGTCTCCGACGACTGTGTCCGCGCC
>JACDGO010000344.1 GCA_013821585.1 Sphingomonadaceae bacterium | reverse complement strand
ACTCTGGTGAGGTCGGCGAAATTCCGTACGCCGCTTGCCACTAGCTCGCGGCTATTGACGACCTGTACGGCGATTGGAACATTCTGCACATTCTCCGCACGCTTTTGGGCGGTCACGACGATGTCGCCGGTGTCCACCGGTGCGGCGCCCTGCGTCGCTTGGATTCCGTCGGGGGGTACGGCCGGACTGCTAACCTGTGCGGATGCCGCATCAGCCATGCCGCACGTCAGCAGAAGTGCCACCGCCGAGCTGCCCAGCAGTCGCCTTTTATGCGCGCCGCACGTCACATTCAAAAATTTCGCCCGTTGCCGCATCCCAACCTCCCCCGACTATTATTAGCCTCGTTCGAAATTAGTGCCAGCGCTGGCATAACCTGTCAAAGTCTTTTTTTGATGCTGTCGGTCGATTGTGAACTCGTCTTCCTACGATGCACTTGGCGCAGAGTGACGTTCCCAATCTCTACGTAACAGCCGAGCCGGGTACCCAATCGCCAAAATTGATCGCGCAGGTCCGCGGTTGGCCAAATCAGACCGAGGTCGGCGTCAAGGGAATTCATTATCCGCAGGAAGATTCGCCGGACGACGTGGGAGCAGCGATGGCCAATTGGTTTGATGTCTTGCGAGCCTGAGGAGACCGCGTTGCGCCGGCCGCGATTTCAATAGAGATGCGCCATCTCCGATATGTCATTACGGCTGCCGTGCACGGCAGCTTTCGGCGCGCCACGGGAGCGCTTGGTGTCCAAGTCTCCACAGTGAGTCGACGTGACGCCGACCTCGAAGATTAGATCGGCGCGATGTTGTTCGTCCGCTGCAGCGGAGGCTTGGCAGGGGGCCGCAGCAGGCCGTCCCCGCCCGCGGCATTCCCGTTCCTCTATGTTCACCTACCCTGAACCGCCCCGGGTTTGTCGGAGGCTCCAGAATTTGAGAGATTGGAGCCATGAGCAAGCGAGGATTTTCAGCGGAGTACCGGCAGCGTGCTGTCCGGATGGTTATGGAGCATCGCGAGGAGCACCGCTCTGAATGGGCGGCGATTCAATCGATTGCGACGAAGATCGGATGTATGCCGGAGACGTTGCGTCTGTGGCTTCGTCAGTCGGAGCGTGATCGGGGAGATCGAGCTGGTTCGACGACGGGCGAGCGGGAGAAGATCCGGGCGCTTGAGCGGGAGAACCGGGAGCTTCGCCAGGCGAATGAGATTCTGCGCAAGGCATCGGCCTATTTTGCACAGGCGGAGCTCGACCGCCCGTTCAAGCCATGATCGCGTTCATCGATGATCATCGGGGTGTCTATGGGGTCGAGCCGATCTGCCGCGTGCTGCCGATCGCCCCATCGACTTATCATGCGCACGCGGCACGCCGCGCCGACCCTGCGACGGCGCCGGCCCGCGTGCGGCGCGATGCCGAGCTCTGCGAGAAGATCAGGCAGGTCTTCGACGATAACCTCGGTGTCTATGGCGCGCGCAAGGTCTGGCACCAGCTGCGGCGCGAGGGCGAGGAGGTCGCGCGGTGCACGGTCGAACGGCTGATGCGGACGATGGGGTTAAGGGGCGTTCGACGTGGAAAGACTGTAAAAACAACGGTGAGCGATCCCGCAGTCCCGTGCCCGCGCGACCGGGTCAACCGGAACTTCACGGCACCGCGGCCGAACATGCTGTGGGTCTCTGACTTCACCTATGTCTCGACATGGGCCGGCTTTGCCTATGTCGCCTTCGTGATCGATGTCTTCGCCCGCTATATCGTCGGCTGGCGGGTATCGGGTTCAATGCGGACTGACTTCGTGCTCGATGCGCTCGAACAGGCGCTTTGCGATCGCCGGCCACCCCGCAAGGGCGGCCTCGTCCACCACAGTGATCGCGGCGTCCAAGGCGAATTCAACCGGTCGTCGCAACGCGCTGTCTGTCGATCTGTTCGAGACATTGGTCAAGCGCCTCGGCCGGTGTTTTCCAGCCCAGTGTCTTGCGTGGTCTGCCGTTAAGCGTTGCGGCAACGGCCGCAAGTGTATCGGCGCTATGCATGCTGAGGTCGGTGCCCTTTGGGAAGTACTGGCGGAGCAGCCCATTGGTGTTCTCATTAGTGCCGCGTTGCCAGGGGCTTTGCGGGTCGCAGAAGTAGACCTCTACGCCGGCGTCGACCGTCAGACGCGCGTGCTGCGCCATCTCCGCGCCCTGATCCCAGGTGATCGACCGTCGCAGTTCTTCCGGCAAGGTGACGATGGTACGCGTGATGGCATTCCGCACTGCCTCGGCGCCGTGCCCGGCCAAAGCCGGCCCGTTCTTGACACCCGGCCCAGCACCGTGACCTTCCATGCGCGGCAGATGCAGCAGCATTGTGAAGCGAGTGGTGCGTTCGACCAGCGTGCCGATCGCCGAGCTGCCAAGCCCGAGGATGAGGTCGCCTTCCCAGTGACCCGGTACGGCCCGGTCATCAGCTTCGGCAGGACGCTCGCTGATCATGATCTCGGGCGACACGAAGCCTTTCCCGCGCTGGCCGATACGCGCCCGCGGCACGCGCAGAGCTCGTCCGCTTCGCAAGCATGCGCTAAGCTCGCGGCGCAGCGCGCCACGACCTTGTACGAACAGCGCCTGGTAAATGGCTTCGTGACTGATGCGCATGCTGTCGTCGTCCGGAAAGTCGATGTGCAGACGGCTGGCAATCTGCTCCGGGCTCCATGCCTTTGACCAGCGCCGGTTCTGACGCGGCCCGTGTCGCCGCCCCTTCCAGGATACCGTGGGACCCGTGACGGGCGCATCATCGGGTTTGGCAACGGCCCCGCTCAACCGGTCCTCAACCCAGTGGCGTAGCGTGTCATTGGCCGCGAGCTTGGCAACCTTGGGTCGAAGCCCCGCGCGTTCGGCATGCCACTGTGCCGTCGTCGCACGATATTCGAAATTGCCACTACGGGTCGCCGCGTTTCGACGGATTTCGCGGGAGATGGTCGAGGCTGCTCGACCAAGCCGGCGCGCAATGCTGCACACGCCATGCCCCTGAACCAATAGCAACGCGATCTCTTCGCGTTCCGTCAGTGACAGATATCTGCCCGACAGCGGCTTGGCTGAGCGCCTGAACATCGCTGTTGGCATACCGCCTGCCTCCCGAAACCAGCGGGTGCCGACCGGTTGCGATACCCCGGCTTTCACCGCTGCCGCCTCGCTGCTCATCCCGGCAGCAACATAGCTCCAGAACATTGCACGCCCATGCCGGTTTGCAACCTGCGGCCTCCCCGGTGACCGCAGTTGTGACCGTGTGCAGCGGTCCGAACGTCGCTTCTTGATATCCATCGCCCGCCTCCATTTTTGAAGCGTTGCGACGACCGGTTGAATCCGCCTTCAATGCCGTGATGCCAGTGATGGAAACGTGGCACGACGAGGAAGCGGCCGAGCCGATCGAAATTGCCGCGCAGATTGGCGTGAACAAGGCTCGCATAGATATAAACCATCGCGACATAGGCCTGCATCACCGAGGGCGCGAAGCCCAGCGTGAGCA
>JACDGO010000343.1 GCA_013821585.1 Sphingomonadaceae bacterium | reverse complement strand
ATGCCCATGTCCTTCATGGACGCGAGCGGACGCTTGCGGAGCGCCGGAACTTCGGCCGCCATGCCGGGTCGCGTCGCGAGCGTCGCGCGCGCCATGCCAGAGCGATCGACGGTCTCGCCGACCAGCGTGTAGGCGCGGTCGTCGCTGGGCTGAACGATCACGTCATAGGTCTCGGCGACGCCGATCTGGAACTCGTCGACCGCGACCGGGCGGACGTTCTGCCCGTCGGCCTGAACGACCGTGAGCTTGAGGCCGGGGATGCGGACGTTGAACGTCGTCATCGACGACGCATTGATGACACGGAGCCGCACCCGTTCGCCGGGCTTGAACAGCGCGGTCCAAATGTCTTCGGGTCCGTGGCCGTTGACGAGGAAGGTGTAGGTCGATCCGTTGACATCGGCGATGTCGGTCGGGTCCATCCGCATCCCGCCCCACATCACGCGCTGATCGAGCGACTGGTTCTTGCCCGCCAGCAACCCGCCGAGCGTCTGCTTCTGATAGTTGAAGTAGCCGGGCATCAGCTTCATCTTCCGGAAGATCGCCTCCGGGGACATCTGGCTGTGGTCCGACAGGACGATGACGTGCTCGCGATCGGACACGACCGGGTCGGCGCCGGCCGGATCGATGACGATCGGCCCATAAAGGCCGAGCTGTTCCTGCATCCCCGAATGGCTGTGATACCAATAGGTACCCGCCTGCTTGATCGGGAATTCATAGCGAAAGTTCGACCGGGGCTTGATGCCGGGGAACGAGATTCCCGGCACGCCATCGAACTGCGTCGGCACGAGCAGACCGTGCCAGTGGATCGAGCTGTCCTCGTCGAGATCGTTGTTCACGGTAAGGCGGACGCTCTGCCCCTCGCGCAGCCGGATCAGTGGCCCCGGCACCGTGCCGTTGATACCGATCGCGTGGCTCGCGTGGCCGTCGATCATCATCGTCTGGCGGGCGATGGTGAGCGCGATGTCCGCGCCGAACACGGTTGGCAGCTCGGACTTTAGTCCAGGCGAAACGGTCTGCGCCCAGGCCGGCATCCAGGCGCCAAGCGCTAGCGCGCCAACGGTGGTGCCGGCTGTGCGGAGCAATTGGCGGCGATCGATAGGGGTGTGCATGATGTTCCTGTTCGCAAACGCGATTGTTACCATTGGATACGCACGGGGTTCGAACAGCCCTCGTGCTTCGCAAACGATTTCTGGAAGATGGGGTATGACACCGTGTCAGGGTCAAGACCTCGATCGAGCATATGCGCCGAGACGGTCAGTCGGTTTGGTCGAGCATCCCGACGAGCTTGATCCGCGCGCGCCGCAGCCGGGTTTCGACCGCTTTCTCGGTGATCGCGAGCACCGTCGCGGTCTCTGCCTGACTCATCCCCTCGATCGTGTGCAGGACGAGCGGCTCGCGCAGCGCAGCAGGCAGGTCGGCGATCGCCCGGCGCAGCCGCGCGAGTTCCTGCCGGTCGGCGGTCGCGACATCGTGGCCGGGCCGATCCTCTGCGACGTTCTCCACCGCGGCGTCGATCGGGATCGCGAACGAGAATAATCGCCGCACCGCGCGGCGACGGCCCCAGTCGCGACACTTGTTGATCGCGATCGCCGCCAACCACGCGCGCATCGGTCGGTCGGGATCGTATCGCTTGAGCGCCTGATGCGCGGAAACGAACGTCTCCTGAACAAGATCGAGCGCCTCGTCGGCGTCGCCGATGTTGCCCAGCGCCAGACGATAGAGGAGGCTCCGGTGCCGCCTCACGATCTCGGTGAAAGCGGTCTCGCGGCCGCCGATGCTGAGCGATGCCAGTTCGCCGTCCGACAATGACGACAGGTCGAGCGTCACCGTTCGTCGGTCGTCAACGCCTTCACTACCGCGCGATCGAATGCTGCGGTCTGTTCGGGTCGCAGGATCTGCCGCATCGCGAAGATGTGGGCGAGTGTCTCCTTCTGTAGTTCACCCATCGCTCGATGCGAGGCGTCGACGGCTTCGGCGACGCGCGGTCCATTGCCATGCTCGGTCTCGATCGCGTCAGCGAGCCGGGCATTGTCGGCCCGCATCTCCAGCTCCAGCGCCTGCCGGCGCACCGCGAAGCGCTGCTCCAGTATATTGATCTTGGCCTGCTGTCCGGCGTCGAGATTGAGCTGGTGATGGAGCAGCTGATGAAGTTCGGAGCCTTGCGTTTCGTGGGTCGGGATCACCAGCCGACCGATGCCCACCCCGGCGATCGCCGCCACGAAGGCGACGAGTGCGACGAACCAGGTGCGGCGGCCCAGCATCAGCGCTCCGCTGCCAGCAACGTGGAAGGGGCGAGCGCGGTCGATGGACCGAACGGCGACAATGATGCCGCCACAGCGGGAGCGAATTGCAGCGCGCTAGCCGATATGCCGAGCGTGATCGCGCCAAGGGCGGCAAGGACAACGAGCGGCGCGCCGAAAGCAGCTTCCGCGGCTCGGCGCTCTTGAATACGCGCCATCACCGTTCCCTCGATAGCTGACAGCCCCGGATGGTCTTCCGAGGCGAGGCAGCGAAGGGCGGTATCAAGATCGTTCTTCATCGCGGTCTCCATACACTAATTACGCGCGGGACGGTCGTGCCCCTCGAACATTCCGTGCGCGTGGTCCGCGTTCAAGGGCGATCGGCCGAGTTCGCCAGGCGAGGGATGGGCTCCAGCGCCGCGTATCATCGATGCCGGCGGTTGGCGTGGGTCCATCGTAAGTGGCCAAATCTTTGGCACTTGACCCTGACATGATGTCAGACCCCATCTTAGCGCTCTCTGGAGGACCGACATGACGATTCAGGCGCACGGGCATGAACAGGATCACACGACGGCCGGCGATGCCGAGGCCAGCTTCACCGTCAAAGACCCGGTCTGCGGCATGACCGTCGATCCGGCTGCAACTCCACATCACGCGACGCATGAAGGCCAAGACTATCATTTCTGCTCGGGTGGTTGCCGATCGAAGTTCGTCGCCGACCCCGACCGCTATCTGGACGACGAACCCCGAGCGCAGCCCGAGGCCTCGCCGGGCGCGATCTGGACCTGCCCGATGCACCCGCAGATTCGGCGCGAGGGGCCGGGGACGTGCCCGATCTGCGGCATGGCGCTCGAGCCGGAGGAGCCATCGCTCGATGACGCGCCCAACCCCGAGCTGATCGACTTCACCCGCAGGACATGGTTTGCGGGCGCGCTGACCGTACCGCTGCTTGCGATCTCAATGGTGGCGGAAATGTTGGGTGTCCAGGTCCTCCCGCCGGCCATAAATCCTTGGGTGCAGCTAGCGCTGACTGCACCGATCGTCTTGTGGGCCGGGTGGCCCTTCTTCCAGCGGGGCTGGACGTCGATCCTCACCCGCCATCTCAACATGTTCACGCTGGTCTCGATCGGCGTCGGTGCGGCGTTCGTCTACAGTGTCGTCGCGACCATCGCACCGGGTCTGTTCCCGCCGTCAATCCGGATGCACGGCATCGTGCCGGTCTATTATGAGGCGGCCGGCGT
>JACDGO010000342.1:3273-3486 GCA_013821585.1 Sphingomonadaceae bacterium | reverse complement strand
GAAACCGCCGCCTTGCCAAGGACTTCGAGCACACTATCCGATCCGCCACCGCGTTCCTGTACGCCGCATCCGCCATGATGCTCATTCGCCGTCTAGCTCGTTACGCATGAGATTCGAAACGGACTCTCAGAAGAACGATACCAATCTTCAAACCGGCATTGCGCCAAATGATTGTCCGGTCCGTTCCCCTGGATCTGCCGAGCTGATCAGGCG
>JACDGO010000342.1:0-3263 GCA_013821585.1 Sphingomonadaceae bacterium | reverse complement strand
TTGCCAAGGACTTCGAGCACACTATCCGATCCGCCACCGCGTTCCTGTACGCCGCATCCGCCATGATGCTCATTCGCCGTCTAGCTCGTTACGCATGAGATTCGAAACGGACTCTTAACGTGAAGCCTGGATAACGCCGCGCCTCCTTCGCGATGAAATCGAGCAGATCCCATTGCGGCATCAGCGCGATATAGGGCGCCGGGACATTCAGACCGCGAAAATCGATGAGCTTGTACGCGCGCCCGGCGATCCGGCCGCCGAGTTGGTGCAGCTTCTGATGCGGCACCTCGAGCAGGCGATCGAGCAGGCCGAGCTCGTGGAACAGCGTCAGCGTCGACGGATGCACCGTGTCGCCGCGAAAATCGCGCGGGAAGTCGCCGTGCTTCTCCAGCACCGTGACCGGCACGCCCGCGCGTGCGAACAGCAGTCCTGTCATCATGCCCGCAGGCCCGCCGCCAACGACCAGCAGAATTTTCGGAGTCGCCATGCGCTGACATATGGCGCGTCGTCGCGCTAAGATCGAGCCGTGGCGCTCGAACTCCAGTCCGTCGGCTTTTCCGATTCGCTCGTCATCCTCGGCGCGGCTGGGATCGTCATTCCGGCGTTCGCGCGCCTGCGGATCACGCCCGTCATCGGCTTCATTCTCGTCGGGCTGCTCGTCGGCCCGCATGGTCTCGGCGCGCTCGTCCCGCGCGTACCGTGGCTCTACCATGTCTCGATCACCGACTCGCATGCGATCGAGCCGTTCGCCGAACTCGGCATCATCCTGCTCTTGTTCTCGATCGGCCTCGAACTGTCGTTCGGGCGGTTGTGGGCGATGCGCGCGCGCGTGTTCGGATTCGGCGCGAGCGAGTTGATCGGCTCGGCTGTGTTGATCGGTGCGGCATTATGGGCCTTCGGCGAAATTCCCGTCGCGGCGCTCGGCATCGGCTTCGCGCTCGCATTGTCGTCGACCGCGCTGGTGCTGCCGATCGCGGGAACGACGAGCGCGGTCGGCCGCCTCGCCTTTTCGATGCTGCTGTTCGAGGATCTCGCGCTGGTGCCGATCATCTTCGCATTGGGCGCGCTCGCTCCGGGCGGCGGCGATCCCAATGAGCTGCTCCGTCTCGTTGTCGGCGGCGTGATCACCGTCGCGGCGATGCTCGTCGCGGGCTGGTATCTCCTGCCGCTGCTGTTCGCGCAGGCGGCGCGCACCAAGAGCCCGGAACTGTTCCTGTCGGCGAGCCTGCTCGTCGTCATTCTCGCGAGCCTCGCGACGACTTCGGTCGGTCTCTCGCCGATCGTCGGCGCGCTGGTCGCCGGGCTGCTGATCGCGGAGACCGATTATGCGGGCGAGGTCGAGGGCGTCGTCGCGCCGTTCCGCGGCCTCGCGCTCGGCGTGCTCCTGATCACAGTGGGCATGAGCCTCGACCTCTCGATGATCGCGGGCAACTGGGTCGCGGTGCTCGGCGCGATCACGGGCGTCGTCGCGGCGAAGGCGGTCGTGACCGCGATCCTGCTCCGCACCGGCGGCGTGCGCAGCGGCGTCGCGACCGAGACCGCGCTCCTGATGGCAAGCCCGTCGGAGACGACGCTGATCGTGCTCGGCGCGGCGGCGCAGGCGCGGCTGATCGGCGCGGACACCGCCGCCTTCTGGAAGGTCGTGACCGCGATCGGGTTGACGATCACACCAATTCTCGCGCGCATAGGGCACGACGTCGCGCGCCGCATCGAGGGCGCGGGCGTCGCGCCGCTGCCCGATCCCGACGGCGCGGCGCGAACGATCATTGTCGGCTTTGGTCGCGTGGGCGAGATGATCGCCGACATGCTCGACGCGCATGGCCGTGCGTGGGTGGCGGTGGAGGCCGATGTCGATCTCGCCGCCGCGGCGCGCCGCGGCGGACGCAACGTGCGCTACGGTGACGCGGGACGTCCCGGTATGCTCGATTCGCTGGGGCTGGAGAGCGCCGAGGCTGTGGTTCTGACGATGGACGACCCGGTTCAGGCGGTGCGGATGGTCGAGCGGCTGCGCGCGGCGCACTCCGCGCTCACCCTCGTCGCCCGCGCCCGCGACGCCGCGCACGCTGGCCTGCTTTATCGCGCGGGCGCGACCGATGCGGTTCCGGAGACGCTCGAAAGCTCGTTGCAGCTTTCGGAAGCGGTGCTCGTCGATCTTGGCGTCGCGATGGGGCCGGTGATCGCCTCGATCCACGAAAAGCGCGACGAACTCCGCGCGCAGATCAGGGAAGCCGGCGCGCTCGACCGCGCGCCGCGGCTCAAGCTGCGCTCAGGCTAGCCCAAGCTTCCATCGCGATTGTGTAGGACCGCTGCGCGCCTTTCGATCGAACATCGCCCCACTGATGATCAGCTCGTCAGCGCTGGTGCGGGCAAGGAACGCCTTCAGCCCGCGTCGCACCATTTGCGGCCCTCCGATCGCCGACGCCTGGAGCACATGATCGAGCATCGCGCGCGCGGGTGGCGGCAGGGTATCGCGATAGTCCGCGACCGGCGGCGGAAATTTGCCCGGTCTCCCGGTGCGCAGCGCCACGAACGCCTGCTCCATCGAGGTCGCGAGCAATGCCGCCTCCTCATCGCTGTCAGCCGCGAACACGTTGAACGCCGCCATGGCGTAAGGCTCGGCGAGCTGCGCCGACGCGCGGAAGGTCCGGCGATAAAGCGCCAGAGCCTCATCGAGATCACCCGGCGCGAAATGCGAAGCGAACGCGAATGGCAGGCCGAGCGCGGCGGCGAGTTGCGCGCCGTAGAGGCTCGATCCGAGGATGTAGAGCGGCACCGTCTCGCCCGCGCCGGGCACCGCTGTGATCGCGGCCGCATCGCCCGCGAAATACGCCTGGAGTTCCATCACGTCGCGCGGGAAGGCGTTGACGTCGGTGGTCAGCGTCCGCCTGAGCGCCTGCGCGACGACTATGTCCGATCCCGGCGCACGCCCCAGCCCAAGGTCGATCCGCCCCGGATGCAGCGCGGCGAGCGTCCCGAACTGCTCGGCGATCACCAGCGGTGCGTGATTGGGCAGCATGATGCCGCCCGCGCCGACCCGGATCGTCGAGGTTCCCGCCGCGACGTGCGCGAGCGCGACAGCGGTCGCTGCGCTCGCGACCCCCGCCATCCCGTGATGCTCGGCCATCCAGAAGCGCGTGTAGCCGAGCGCCTCGACATGCCGTGCGAGGTCGAGCGACGCGGAAAGCGCCTCGCCCGCGTCATGCCCTTCGAGGATGTTCGACAGATCGAGGACGGAGAGCGCCGGCATCGGCCCCATATGGGGC
>JACDGO010000341.1 GCA_013821585.1 Sphingomonadaceae bacterium | reverse complement strand
ACAAGACGATGACCTTTCTCACCGAACGCGTCCCAAAAAATTGGCCTGCTTACTGTGACTCGGTCACTGACAATTTCCGCGTCATCAATCCCTCAGATTTTCGGGTTCTGACGTAGACGGAGTATAGAATGATCCAGACGGGCATTTGGTCGCGCGCCATGCACCGAATTGCGGCGGAGCGTTTGGATCGGGGGACCGAGCGCGGCGCGCGGAATTGTCGCCTCGCGCCGCGCGGCGATGTCGCGTTGACGCCAATGAAACGCCTTGACGCCTATGTTTATTGCGATGCAGCGGGACGCCGTGCAGTCGGTGTGGCGAAGGGTCGATCGTGACGGATTTGGTCACTGCGGGTGAGTTGACGGGAAGCGCCGATTCGGTCGGGCGCAGCGCGCTGCTGTTCGAAACCTCGGTGCTGTCGTTGCGCATCGTCGAGGTGGCGACGTTGTTCGGCGTGGCGATCGGGCTCGCGGCGTTGCTCGGCATCAACGTCACCGGCGGCGCCGACTATCTGCGCGCGTCGCTCGTCGCGGTCGGCTTCTACGCGGTGCTCGCCGAACTGACCGGCGCCTATGACGTCGATGTGCGCTTTTCGGTGCGGCGTGCCTGGGGGCGCGTCCTGACCGCATGGCTGCTCGCGGCGATGTTCCTTTTGACGCTGAGCTTCCTGCTCAAGGTGTCGGAAAGCTATTCGCGGCTTTGGGCGTTCGGCTTCATCGCAGCGGGCGGCGTCGCGGTGTGCGGTGTCCGCACGGTCGGCGTCGCTTATCTGAGGCGGCTGAAGAATCAGGGTCATTTCGATCAGCGCGTGGCGATCTTCGGTGCGGGACCGCAGGGCGAAAGGCTCGCCGAATATATTCAGGGCGACCGGCGGCTGACGATCCGCCTGGTCGGCTGTTACGACGATCGCTCGGTCGAACGCCTTCCTCCGGCTGGCGGCGGACAGCCGCTGCGCGGGACGCTATCCGATCTCGTCGCCACCATTCGCCGCGGCGCGGTCGACCAGGTGATCGTCGCCCTCCCTTGGTCGGCGGAGACGCGACTGCAGGCGATCGTCGCCGAACTCGCGGCGACGCCGATCCGCATCCGCCTCGCCCCCGACCTTGCCTCGTTCGCGTTCGCGCAGCGGCCGATCGTCCGCCTCGGCGACGTGCCCGTGATCGCGCTCAACGAGCGGCCGATCTCGGGCTTCGACCAGCTGATAAAGCGTGCGCTCGACGTCGTGCTCGGATCGATCGCGCTGATCCTCGCCACGCCGGTGCTGATCGCGGCGGCGATCGCGATCAGGCTCGACGGCCCCGGCCCCATCTTCTTTCGCCAGATGCGCGAGGGCTTCAACAATCACCGTTTCGCGATCTGGAAATTCCGCACAATGCGCGCCGACGCGTCCGAGCACGATGCGATCCGCCAGGCGAAGCGCGGCGACGATCGCGTCACGCGCGTCGGCAAGTTCCTCAGGCGCACGAGCATCGACGAGCTGCCGCAGCTGTTCAACGTGCTCGACGGCAGCATGTCGCTGGTCGGCCCGCGCCCGCATGCGCCGTCGACGCGTGCGGGCGAACGGCCGTTCGCGGAAGTCGTGAAATCCTATGCCTCGCGCCACAATGTGAGGCCCGGCATCACCGGCTGGGCGCAGGTCAACGGCTGGCGCGGCGAGACCGACACCGAGGAAAAGCTCGTCCGCCGCCTCGAGCATGATCTGTTTTACATGGAGCGCTGGTCCGTGCCGTTCGATCTTTACATCCTAGTCCGCACCGTGGGCGCGGTGCTCTTCATGTCGAAGGCTTATTGAGCGTCGAAATGGCGAGGGATCATTGGCGTTTCGAAGCTTGAGAAGGGCGATCAAACTGGTGCATGCCGGGTTAATTCGCGTCGGGCTGGTGCCGTACACGCGCCCTTTCGGGTATACGGTCGACAAATGGGACCGGACCTATCGGCAGGGCGAAAACGATCACTATGGCTCGCTGGCCGAAAGCGGCCGTTACGGAGTCGTGCTGGGTTATATCGCCCTGTTCGGTCAAGGCTTGAGAATCCTCGACATCGGCTGCGGCGAAGGAATCATGCGGCGGCGCATCCCGGGCGAGGCCGTGGCGCGTTACGTCGGCATGGACATATCGAAGGAAGCGCTGGCGCGAGCGCGGCCCGCCGATCGCTCGGAATTTCGCTTCGGAAACTTCAAGGCCGTCGAGAGCGAGCTATACGACTTGGTCATCTGCAATGAGGTGCTGTATTTTATAGACGATGTCGACGGACTACTCGCGGAAATCGGTAAGGCGTTGGCGCCAGGCGGCAAGCTGGTGGCGTCGATCACCCGGCACCGGGGAGATTTTGCGCTCGCGGACAAGCTTGACGCGAAGTTTCGCCTTCTCGACCGGGTGACGATTAAAAGCGACGTTCACCATGTGAAATGGCATGTTTCCTGCCATGAGCGCCGCGAGGCCGCAGTCTAATGGGACAAACCCTTTTTTGCCATGTTACAAGCTTGCGCTATGGGCTCCCGAAAGGGAGACGGATGACGAGTGGGGATTCGCTGCAAACGCCTGGCCGACGCGTTCGGCTGGTATTCGTTTGCGCGGGCGATCCCCTGAATATCCGGACGTGGTCGGGCACGCCGTTCCATATGTTTCATGCGCTGCAGGATCATTACGATGTCGTCGCGATCCGGCAGCCGTGGCCAAAGTGGTTCTGGCTTCTCCGCAGAGCCGTACGCCGCCTGACCGGCGGCGTCATCGATCTTTACTGGTCGCCGGCCTGGACCAGGCTCGCCTCCGCGGGCACCCTCTCCGAAATTCGCGCGCATCGTCCCGACGTCGTCATGGTCGTCGCGATCACGCCGATCTGCGCGCTGATCGCGCCGTCGTTCGTGTGTGTGCACGTTTCCGACGCGACGCAGGCGCTGATGGCCAACTACAACGGCGCCTTCAGGCGGCTAGCCGCGCACGTCAGCCGGTCGGCTGAGGCGCTCGAAACGACCACGCTCCGCGAATCTGCGCTGACGCTTTTTCCGCTGCACTGGGCGCACGATTCGGCGATCCGCGATCACGGCGCCAGTCCCGAGCGCGCGCATGTCGTCCCGTGGGGCGCCAATTTCGCGGCCGAAGAGTTTCCTCCGCAGAACACCCTCGAAACCGACGAGTGCCGGTTGCTGTTCGTAGGGATCAACTGGTTCGGCAAGGGCGGCGACATTGCCTTGGCGACGCTCGCCGAACTGCAACGTCAGGGGCGCGCGGTTTCGCTCGATATCGTCGGATGCGCGCCGCCCGGTCCAACCCAGGAGATTGAGGGTGTCAGGTTTCACGGCTTTCTCAGCAAGGCCAACGACGCGGACCGCGCGAAGCTGGCGGAACTCTATCGCTCGGCGCGTATCTTCTTCCTCCCTACGCGATATGAAGCCGTCGGCATGGTTTTCGCCGAGGCGGGCTCATTCGGGCTGCCGTCCGTCAGCTACCGCACCGGCGGCGTGCCCGAGACGGTCGTCAATGGCGAGACCGGA
>JACDGO010000340.1 GCA_013821585.1 Sphingomonadaceae bacterium | reverse complement strand
CGCCTCGACGAGTTGGCGATTCCACCCGACGCCGCGCGCATCCTTGCCGACGCGAAAGCCGACGCGGAGGTCGGCCGCATCCATGCGCTTTGGGAAGCCGAGATGGCGCGCCGCGCGCTCGCGCCGCTCGGTTTGCCCGTGCTCCTGCTCAAGGGGACCGCCTATGTCGCCGCCGGCCTGGCGGCGGGGCAGGGGAGGCTGATCGGCGATCTCGACATCCTCGTGCCGCGGGACCGCCTCGACGAAGCCGAGGCCGCGCTGCTGGGGGCGGGCTGGGAATGGGTCAAGCCCGACCCCTATGACGACCTCTATTATCGCCGCTGGATGCACGAGCTGCCCCCGCTGATCCACCGCACGCGCGACTGCATGATAGACGTTCACCACACGATCCTGCCGCTGACCGCGCGCGTCCGTCCCGACGCGGGTGCGCTGATCGCGGACAGCATGCCGTTGTCGGGCGGGCTGCGAGTGCTGTCGCCGAACGATATGATCCTTCATGCCGTCGCGCACCTGTTCGCCGACGGCGATCTTTCGGGGGGCTTGCGCAACCTCTGGGACATCGACCGGCTGATCGGCGAGTTCGGGACCGAAGGCCTCGCCGACCGCGCGCGTCTGCATGGCTTGACCCGCCAGCTCGGCCGCACGCTTCGCCTGCGCCGCGCTCTTCTTAGCCCCTCCCTTTCAAGGGAGAGGCTTATCGACCAGCTATACGCCGCCCGCCTCACCGCGCGCGACGGCTGGGGCCGCGAGACGCGCAAGCTCCTGCGCTTCGCCTTCTACCTCCGCTCGCACCTGATCCGCATGCCGTTGACGCTGCTGCTCAGGCATCTCTGGATCAAATGGCGGCGAGCGTCCTGAGCGCCGGGATCAACTCCTCGAACCCGTCGATCACCGCGTCCGCGCCAAGCTCCTCGACCGGCCCCATCAGAAACCCGAAGCTGCACTCGACGCTCGGCACGCCAGCATTCTTCGCGGCCACCACGTCGTAGATCGAATCGCCGACGAACGCCGCGCGCCCGCCGCCCAGGCGGCGGACCATCTCGAGGATCGGCGCTGCGGAAGGTTTGGCGATGCCCTTTCCGAGCGTATCGCCGCCGATCACCGTCGCGAAGCGATCGAACAGCCCGAGTTCGCGCAACAGCTTGGCCGCGAAGCCTTCGAACTTGTTGGTCACGATCGCGGTCTTCACGCCCATCGCCGCCAGTTCGTCGAGCGCCGCGACCGCGCCGGGAAAGGGGCGCGAATGGACCGCAATATGCGCTTCGTAATAGGCGAGCAGCAGGCGATAGAGACGGTTGAACTCATCCTCCGGGCAACCCCCCGTCGCCGCCAGCCCCTTTTCGAGCATCAGCTTCGCGCCGCCGCCGATCATCGGCTTGACCTCGTCCACGCTCACCGGCGGCCGTCCGGCGTCCGCAAGCGCGTGATTGACCGCTGCGGTTAGATCGCCCAACGTGTCGACCAACGTGCCGTCGAGATCGAAGCCGACGATTTCGAAGGGGAAGACACTCATCACAGCCTCATGCCAGCCGCGCTATGGAAGTGGCAAGCGTTCGCCATTAGAGGCACGCCGCATGAGCGAACTCGCCGTCATCGTCCTCGCCGCCGGGCAGGGCACGCGCATGAAGTCGGATCTGCACAAGGTGCTTCACCCGATCGCGGGGCGGTCGATGCTGTTGCACCTGCTCGACAGCGCGGCCGCGCTGAACCCGAAACGCACGGTGGTCGTTGCGGGCGCGCGGCGCGAGCAGATCGAGGCCGCGCTTTCCGGCGTCGCGATCGCCGTTCAGGCCGAACAGCTCGGCACCGGCCATGCGGTGCTTCAGGCGCGCGAGGCGCTGGCCGGGTTCGAAGGCGACGTGCTGATCCTCTACGGCGACGTCCCGCTCGTTCGAACGGAGACGATGCGCGCGCTGCTCGATCGTCTCCACGCGCCCGACGCGCCGGTGTGCGTGGTGCTAGGCTTCCGCCCCGCCGACGCGAGCGCGTACGGCCGCGTGATCGCCCCCGACGGCATCATCGCGAAGATGGTCGAGTTCAAGGACGCGTCGCCGCGGGAGCGCGAAGTCGATCTTTGCAATTCAGGCCTGATGGCGGCGCGATCGGCGGACCTGTTCGCGCTCCTCGACCGCATCGGCAACGCGAACGCGGCGGGCGAATATTATCTGCCCGACATCGTCATGCTCGCCGCCGCCGACGGGCGCGCATCGGCGGTGATCGAGGCCGAGGCGTGGGAACTGGCGGGCGTCAACAGCCGCGCCGAGCTCGCCGACGTCGAAGCGGCATGGCAGCGCCGCCGCCGCGCAGGAGCAATGGCCGAAGGCGCGAGCCTGTCCGCGCCCGAAACAATCTGGTTCGCCTTCGATACAAGCATCGGTCGCGATGTGGCGATCGAACCCAACGTCGTCTTCGGCCCCGGCGTGACGATCGCCGACGGCGCGACGATCCGCGCGTTCAGCCACATCGAGGGCGCGGAGATCGGCGCGGGCGCGGAAGTCGGCCCGTTCGCGCGGCTTCGTCCCGGCGCGGTGCTCGGCGCAAAGGCGAAGATCGGCAATTTCGTCGAGGTGAAGAAAACGACTCTCGGTGCGGCCGCGAAGGCCAATCACCTGAGCTACCTCGGCGACGCGGAGATCGGCGCGGGCGCGAACATCGGCGCGGGGACGATCACCTGCAACTATGACGGTTTCTTCAAATACCGGACCGTGATCGGCGACGGCGCGTTCATCGGTTCGAATTCTGCGCTCGTCGCGCCCGTGACGATCGGCGCGGGCGCGATCGTCGGCGCGGGCAGCGTCGTGACGGCGGATATCGAGCCCGACGCGCTCGCGGTCGCGCGCGGCGCGCAAAGCGCGAAACCCGGCTGGGCGGCGAAGTTCCGCGCGCTGATGACCGCGAAAAAGGCCGCGCGCTGATCGAAGGGCCGGCCCGTCTCGCGTCGCTGCAGGTTCTGCGCGGGCTGGCGGCATTGTGGGTCGTGCTGTTCCACGCCCCCTTGATCCATGTCGGCAGCTTCGGCGTCGACATCTTCTTCGTGCTGTCAGGCTTCATCATCGCGCACGTCACCGCGCGCGATCCACGCGGCTTCGCGGCGAAGCGGCTGATTCGCGTGCTGCCGCTCTACTGGCTGGCGACGCTTGCAGTCTTCGCCGCCGCACGCGCCGCGCCCGCGCTGTTCGCGGCGACCGACCCGAGCTGGCTCAACCTCGCGCGCTCGCTGCTCTTCATTCCCTACGCGCGGCCCGACGGCGTGGTCCAGCCGCTGTTGTTTCTCGGCTGGACGCTCAACTACGAGCTACTGTTCTACGCCATCTTCGCGCTCGCGCTGGCGGTCGGCGGCACGCGCGCGTCCCTGGTCGCGGTGGCGCTGCTGGTTGCACTGACGATGGTCGGTCTCGCGATCCCGCCTGACCTGACCGCGCTCCACTTCTGGACCCGGCCCATACTCCTCGAATTCGCGCTCGGCATCGGCGTCTGGCGCTTCTGGAGCGCGGGGCGAACCTTCGCCCCGCG
>JACDGO010000339.1 GCA_013821585.1 Sphingomonadaceae bacterium | reverse complement strand
GGCATAGGGCAGGTCTGAGGCCGGATATGTCCGCGATGGGCGAGGCAGCCGGTCCGGACCCTGGCGATGCGCTGGGAACTGGACACTGGCCGGGTCGTCAGCAGCCGTTGCGCGCCCTTGTGTGCCTCTTGTCGAAGTGCCGTCCGACCAACGCGCCGCCGACGCCGCCGGCGATCGTTCCGAGCGTTCCGCCACCCAGCGCATTTCCGAGCACGGCTCCGCCGGCGCCGCCGGCAATTGTGCCCACCGCGCCGTTGCCGCCGCCGCAGCGATGACGATAAGTGCCGTTGCGGCCGTGATAGACGTGGTGTCGTGCGAGCGCCGGTTCAGGCATGACCATCGGCGCGGAAACCAGCACCGCCAAGGCGGTCATCGCAAACTTGTTCCTCATCTCATTCTCCTTTGTGACGCTAACGTAACGCGCGCGAGGCTGACTGGTTGCTCCGCGCGCGGTGGATTTCGGTCGAGCTGGGCGATCGCCGACTCGATCATTGCCCGCTCCCGTCCGTAAAATCCGCTCAAACCGGCGACCAGCTTTCGTTGGCCGCCTCGTCGCGCGGCGCCGCTCCGTCAGCCACCGGTATCGCCGCCGCCAGCCGGTCGAGCACCACCTCCAGCCCCGCGCCGCTCGCGCCTGACATCGGAAGCACTTCGGCCTTCGACGCACGCTTCAGCTTCGCCGTGAGCGTCTTGACCGCCGCGGGATCAAGCGCGTCGACCTTGTTCAGGCCAATCACCTCCGTCTTGTCCTCGAGGGCCGCGCCATAAGCTTCGAGTTCGCCGCGCACGATCCGCCACGCCTCGACCGGCTCGTCGCCGGTCGCGTCGACGAGATGGAGCAGCACGCGACAGCGTTCGATGTGCCCGAGAAAGCGGTCGCCGATCCCTGCGCCCTCCGCCGCGCCCTCGATCAGCCCGGGAATGTCGGCGACCACGAACTCGCGGTTGTGGCGGGTGACGACGCCGAGTTGCGGGCGCGTCGTGGTGAACGGATAGGCGCCCACCTTCGCCGTTGCATTGGTGACGGCGTTGATGAAGGTCGACTTGCCCGCGTTGGGAAGCCCGACCAGCCCCGCGTCGGCGAGCAGTTTGAGGCGCAGCCACACCCATTTCGCGTCACCGGGCCAGCCGGTGCCGTGCTGGCGCGGCGCACGGTTGGTCGAGGTTTTGTAGCTGGCGTTCCCCCGCCCGCCGTCGCCGCCGCGCAGGAACACGCGCCGCTCGCCCGCCTTGGTGAAATCGGCGAGAACGTGCTCCTTGTCCTCGCTCAGCACCTGCGTGCCGACGGGGACGCGCACGATCAGGTCGTTGCCGCCCGCGCCGGTCTTGTTCGATCCCGCGCCGCCCTTGCCGCGCGGCGCGCGAAAATGCTGCGTGTAGCGAAAGTCGATCAGCGTGTTGAGGCCGGGCACCGCCTCGAACACGATGTCGCCGCCCTTGCCGCCGTTGCCGCCGTCGGGGCCGCCATATTCGATGAACTTCTCGCGCCGGAACGCGACCGCTCCGGGGCCGCCCGCGCCCGAACTCACATAGATTTTGGCTTGATCGAGGAAATGCATGGATCAGGCCGTCGCCATGCGCGCCTGAAGTCCCGGTGAGGCGAGCAGTTGCTTCAGCGCGATCTCGCGCGCCGCTTGGCGCGGGAGCCCAAGCGCGTCGGCCATCGGCTTGCCGAGCAGCGCGTCGCCGAGCGCCATCAACACGAGCGTCAACGTCTCCTCGCGGATCAGGCCGTCCTGATTGTCGACCGAGAGCTCGTCGACAAGATTGTGGATCGCGTTCAGGATCGGCGACAGCGCGTCGCGGTCTCCCGACAGGATCATCCACGTCGCGAGCGCGCCCGCGCCGCCGGTGTCGAACGCGTCGAAGGTCATGTCGACGATCAGGCTGGGATCGGCCTCGCCGCGGCGCGCGCGCATCACCGTCGCGCCGATCTCCGCGCACACCCCTTCGGCCAGCATCGCCGCGAGCGCCTTTTGAAGGCCCGCCGCCGATCCGAAATGGTGGAGCAGGTTCGCGTGCGTGCGCCCGATCCGTGACGCGACCGCCTTCAGCGTCACCGCTTGCGGGCCTTCGTCGATCAGGATGCGCCGCGCCGCGTCAAGCGCGGCGGTGCGGCTTTGGTCGGGGGAAAGGCGTCTGCGGGCTATTGACATTCGTGTAAGTAGTATCCAGTGTGGTTATAGAAAAGGTGTCTACCATGCCTCGCGACAAAACGCCCGCCGATCTGATGATTACCCCCCGCGACCGCCGCTTCGGCCGCGGCTCGGCGCAGGCGCGCTGGTGGCATGGGGGCGATCCGGTCGCGACGGCGTTCCACAACGCGCTGTCGATCACTTTCCCGAAGGGTGAGGCGTTCTTCATCGAATCGGTCAAGGCGTTCCGCGACGGCGCGCCGCCCAAGCTCGAGCGCGAGATCAAGGCGTTCGTGATGCAGGAAGTCATGCACAGCCGCGAGCATGTCGCATTCAACAAGCGCGCGACCGAATCGGGCTACGACATGTCCGGCCTCGAACGCATCGTCGTCGAGAGCCTCGAGCTGACAAAGGACCGCCCGCGAATTCTGAACCTCGCGGTGACGATGGCGCTCGAGCATTATACCGCGATGCTCGCGTCCATGATGCTCAAGGACGACCGCTATTGGGCGAACGTTACCGATGCGGACAAGGCGATGTGGCGCTGGCATGCGATCGAGGAGATTGAGCACAAGGGCGTCGCTTACGACACCTGGCTCCACGCGACGAAGGACTGGACCGCGTGGAAGCGCTGGAAGGTCAAGGCGATCATGATGCTGCTCGTCAGCAGGAATTTCTGGACGCGGCGCTGGCACGGGACGCTCGAGCTAATGAGCCAGGACGGAATCACGGGCTGGCGCGCAGAGGCGCGCCTCGCCTGGTATCTCGCCGGCAATCCCGGCGTACTGCGCCGCATCTTCCCAGCGTGGGTCGCGTTCTTCCTGCCCGGCTTCCATCCCTGGAACCACGACGACCGCGCGCTGATCGCCAAGGCCGACAGCGACTATGCCGACGCGGTGATGCCGCGGGCGGTCGCGGCCTGAGCGCCCCGGTCATTTGGACCGCGCGCCTGATCCTGCGCGGCCATGCCGTCGAGGATCATCCCGCTTGCGCGGCGATGTGGAGCGATCCGGAGGTCACGCGCTTCATCGGCGGCAAGCCGCAATCGGCGCAGGACGCGTGGTTCCGTATTCTGCGCTACGCGGGGAATTGGGCGCTGCTGGGCTACGGATTCTGGGCCGTCACCGACCATGACGGCCGTTTCCTCGGCGGAGGCGGCTTCGGCGATTTCCATCGCGGGATCGCGGCGCTTGAGGGCGCGCCCGAGGTCGGCTGGGCGCTCGCGCCGCATGCATGGGGCAGGGGGGTCGCGAGCGAGGCGCTGGCCGCGATCCTCGCTTGGGGCGACGCCAACCTTTCGGCTCCCGAAACGCGCTGCCTGATCTCCGACGGCAACCATGCGTCGGTGCGCGTCGCGGAGCGTCACGGCTTCGCGGAAGCCGTG
>JACDGO010000338.1 GCA_013821585.1 Sphingomonadaceae bacterium | reverse complement strand
GGCCAAATTCGCGCGGCGCTGGTTTGCCATTTGAAAGTCGCAGCCGACGGGACGCTCAAAAGCTGGCGCTTCACCCGTGCGAAGATTTGTGTTTCAGCAAACATTGCGTACGAAGACGCGCAGGCCGCTATGGATAAACTCCTCCCCCTCGCGGGGGAGGTGGCGCGAAGCGCCGGAAAGGGGGCGAGTGAGCAACTCTTCCCCCTCACGGGGGAGGTGGCGCGAAGCGCCGGAAAGGGGGCGAGTGAGCAGCCCGAAAGTCCCCCTCCGTCAGCTTTGCTGACACCTCCCCCGGTGGGGGATGAGTTGGCTCGGCGTGCCCTCCAACCGCTGTGGGACTGCTGGCGCGCGCTGTTTGCCGCGCGCAAAAAACGCGATCCGCTCGAGCTTGATCTGCCCGAGCGCCGCGTGGTGCTCGACGAAACCGGCCGCATCGTCAGCATCGCGGTGCGTGACCGCCTCGATGCGCACCGGCTGATCGAGGATTTCATGATCGCGGCGAACGTGGCGGCTGCGAAGGCGCTCGAGGCGAAGAAATCGCCGGTGATGTATCGCGTCCACGAGGTGCCCGGCCGCGAGAAACTCGTCGCGCTAAGGGACTATCTCGCCACGTTCGGAGTGAACTTCGCGCTCGGTCAGGTGGTCACGCCCGCGACTTTCAACCGCCTGCTCGCGCTCGTCGCCGACGCCGAGCACCGCACGCAGGTGATGGAGCAGGTGCTGCGCACGCAGACCCAAGCCTATTATGCGCCCGCGAACATGGGGCATTTCGGGCTCGCGCTCGGCAGCTACGCGCACTTCACTTCGCCGATCCGGCGCTATGCGGACGTCCTCGTCCACCGCGCGCTGGTCCGCGGCTTCGGGCTGGGCGAGGGGGGGCTGACCGACGACGAAGCCGACGGGATGGCGCGGATCGGCGAAGCGATTTCGGCCGCCGAGCGCCGCGCGATGGAAGCCGAGCGCGAGACGGTCGACCGTTATGTCGCCGCGTTCCTCTCGACGCGCGTCGGCGAAGTGCTCGACACGCGCATCACCGGCGTCGCGAACTTCGGCTTCTTCGCGACGGTCGAGGGGATCGGCGGCGACGGCCTCGTCCCGGTCTCGACGCTCGGCGACGACTATTATCGCTTCGACGAGGCGGCGCGCACGCTCGAAGGCGACGCGACCGGCACGCGGTACGCGGCGGGGATGACGCTTCAGCTTCGCCTCGCCGAGGCGCACCCGATCAGCGGCGCGTTACGGTTCGAATTGCCGGATATATCGCCGCGAGCGCGCCCCGCCATCCACCTCCACGGCAAACGCAGGCATCGACGGCCCCGTTAGATCCAGCTCATGTGGAGCGAATCTTTCGCTTCACAAATGTGACCCACTTATGTCATAAAAGCGCAATGAACCTGACTGTGAAAGGTCGCGGGAGAGTTCTCATGCCAAGAAAAATCGCTATCGCCCTCTTTTCCAGCGTTTTTCTATCGACGCCTGCACTTGCGCAGCCTGTGGATATCTCCGTGATGGGGTCGCGTTACAGCGCCACAATCGCCTATTACGAGCCGATCGTCGCGCGTTCCCCTAAGGATGCCGAAGCCTGGCTGAACCTCGGTATGGCCTATCGCGCGCTTGGCCGCTACGCCGAAGCGCGCGCCGCGCTCGACCATGTCGTCGCGCTCGACAACGCCACGTTGCAGAATCGTTTCGACGACGACGTTTGGTCGCACAGTCTCGCGCGCAACGGCCTCGCGACGATGGCGCAATCGGCGTCGCGCTAGCACGCTCAACCCGTTCGGGCTGTGTGTGAAGGCGCCCTTATAGCTTCGGAAGCGTCACCCCGCGCTGCCCCATATATTTGCCGGCGCGGTCGGCGTAACTGACCTCGCACGGCTCGTTCCCCTTTAGAAACAGGAACTGGCACGCGCCCTCGTTGGCGTAGATTTTCGCGGGGAGCGGTGTTGTGTTCGAGAATTCGAGCGTCACGTGCCCCTCCCAGCCGGGCTCGAGCGGCGTCACGTTGACGATGATCCCGCAGCGCGCATAGGTCGACTTGCCGAGGCAGATGACGAGCACGTCGCGCGGCACCCGGAAATATTCGACCGTCCGCGCCAGCGCGAAGCTGTTCGGCGGGATCACGCAGCAGTCGGTTTTCCTGTCGACGAAGCTGTTCGCGTCGAAATTCTTGGGGTCGACGATCGCCGAATCGACGTTGGTGAAAATCTTGAAGTCGTCGGAAACGCGCGCGTCATAGCCGTAGGACGATAGCCCATAGGAAATGCAGCCGTCGCGCCGCTGACTCTCGACGAACGGCTCGATCATGCCGTGCGAAAGCGCCTGCTCGCGGATCCAGCGGTCGGATTGGATGGTCATGCAACGATGCCAAGATCGGCGGGGCCGAATGCGTGCGGAAGCATGTCCGATAGCAGGTGTTGCTCAATCATGTCGCCGTTACCCGAACTGCAATGAATCACTATGTCCCGCCTGCCGATCTGGGCGGCTTCGTTCAATATCTGACGGCAGCGGCCGCAGGGACGCACCGGCGTTTTGCTCGGGAAGCCTATGACCGCGATTTCGGCGACGGAATTCATGCCGCCTTCGACCGCAACCTTGGCGAGAGCGACCGTCTCGGCGCAGAGCGAAAGCCCGTAGCTGGCATTTTCGACGTTGGCTCCCGTCACGACGCGGCCATCGGTCAGGAGAATCGCCGCGCCGACCTTGAATTCGGAATAGGGAGCGTAGGCGTTCTTGGCGGCGTCGCGCGCGGCGGCGATGAGGTCGGTGGGGTTCATACTACCCCTTGATATGCAGCACGCAGATCAGCGTGAACAGCCGCCGCGCGGTGTCGAAGTCGATGTCGATTTTTCCGTCGAGCTTTTCCTTGAGCAGATCGGCGGCTTCGTTGTGGACGCCGCGCCGTGCCATGTCGATCGTCTCGATCTGCGCGGGCGTGGCGGCCTTGATCGCCTGGAAATAGCTGTCGCAGATCGCGAAATAGTCGCGGATCGGGCGGCGGAAGCGCGCCATGCCGAGGATCAGCATTTCGAGCGGCGATTGGTCCTCGCGCGCGATGTCTATAACGAGGCGGCCCTCCTGCACGCCGAGCTTCAGGCGATAGGGGCCAGCATAGCCGTCGCCGTGCGCGCGCAGCGGCCTGAAGTGATTGCCCTCGAGCAAGTCGAAGATGGCGATGCGCCGTTCCTGCTCGATATCGGCCGAGCGCCAGACGATCGTCCGCTCGTCGAGCGCGACGTCGATGATGCGCGGATCGGCCATGCGGGCGCCTTATCGTCATTCCCGCGAAGGCGGGAATCCATATTCTCGAAGGCTCTGGAGTATGGATTGTCCTTCGGGCGTCCTCGGCTCCCGCCTTCGCGGGAATGACCGCTAATACCAACCTGCATTGATCATGACCCACGGGTCCATGTGCGGCGTCCGATGGTGATGATGTGCCATGGTCGATCGATGAGCTTATTCCACGCCTCGCAGCAGTGATCGACGATGTTGTCGTGGGAGGTGAAGACGCGGTTGGATAGCCAGTTGTCGCGCATGAA
>JACDGO010000337.1 GCA_013821585.1 Sphingomonadaceae bacterium | reverse complement strand
GTTCCGGCCGACCGCGACGCCGGTTATGCGCACGCATCGCGGCGCGCCCGATCAGGCGGCGGCGGTGATTGCCTGGCCGATCGGCGGCGGCATCGCCGACATCTATGAAAGCCGCAAGCTCGAGATTCTCGCCGCGATATTCAACGACCGGCTATTCGACGAGCTGCGCGAAGGCGAGGGCGCGAGCTATTCGCCCGACGTGTCGAGCAACTGGCCGCGCGGGATGACGGGCGGTGGCAGCTTCGTTGCCGCGTCGCAGCTGACCCCTAGCGGCGTCGACCATTTCTTCACGCTCGCCGAACGCATCGCTGGCGATCTCGCGACCAAACCGGTTACCGCCGACGAGCTCGCGCGCTCGGTCGGCCCGATGCGCCAGCTCATCGCCCGTTTGGCGAGCGGCAGCGGCTTCTGGCTGCAGCAGCTCGGCGGCGCCTCGACCGACCCCCGCCGCATCGTCGCGCTCCTGACTCTCTCGACCGACTACGCCCGCATCACGCCCGCGGAGTTGCAGGCGGCGGCGAAGCACTGGCTTGTTCGGGGCAAGGAATTCCGGATGGAAGTGCTGCCGGAGAAGCGGGAGCCCTGAGCAACGCGCGGACGGCCAGCGCGTCCGCCGCCGCCGCGCCCGTTATCGTGTTGTCGAAAACGCACCAGACTACGCCCGGCGCGGTCGCGAGCGCATTCGCGATCCGGGCGCGGCGCTCAGGCCCATAGGGTGTGCGGTAAATTTCGGGCGAACCGTGAAGACGCCAATAGCTCAGGCCGCGCCATCCGCCGGGCCGGTCCGCGCCGGGAACGCGCGGCGGGTCGGCGGCGACAAGGGCAATCTCATGCTCGACGACCAGCGATTGGGCGTCGCGCTCGAACCAGCTCGCATGACGCGGCTCCAGCGCGAACGGACCGTCAAACCGCTCCCGCAAAGCGGCGAAGAAGCGCGCCGCGACTTCCGCGCTAAACGTCAGGCTCGGTGGAAGCTGGATCAGGGCCGGCCCGCGCTTCGCGCCGAGCCCCGCCGTCTCATCGGCGAAGCGATCGAGGATCGCGCCGCAATCGACCAGCCGCCGCTCATGCGTCGCCGCCTTGGGCAGCTTGATCGCGAAGCGGAAACCGTCGGGCGTAGACGCCGCCCATCGCTCCCAGGTCTCGCGCATGTGCGGCCGATAGAAGCTCGAATTGACCTCGACCGCGTTGAAAATGGACGCATAGCGTTCGAGCGTCGTGCCTGTCGCCGGAAATGCCGCGGCGCTTGCGCGGGGGATGCTCCAGCCCGCGGTGCCGACGCGAGTGTCAGCCAAAGTCACAGCACGTATTTCGACAAGTCCGTATCTCGCGCCACGCTCGCCAGCTGCGAATCCACATAGGCGGCGTCGACCGTCAGCGTCGTGCCTTTCCGGTCTTCCGCACCGAAGCTCACGTCCTCGAGCAATTTCTCCATCACCGTCGAAAGCCGCCGCGCGCCGATGTTCTCGATCGCGTCGTTGACCTGCGCCGCGGTGCGGGCGATCGCTTCGATGCCGTCGTCGGTGAAGGTGATCGTCACCTCCTCGGTGCCGAGCAACGCGCGATATTGATCGGCGAGGCTCGCGCGGGTGTCCTTCAGGATGCGGACGAAATCGGCCTCGGTCAGCGCCTTCAGCTCGACGCGGATGGGGAGGCGTCCTTGAAGCTCGGGGAGCAGGTCGCTCGGCTTCGCCACATGAAACGCGCCCGACGCGATGAAGAGGATATGGTCGGTCTTCATCGGGCCGTATTTGGTCGCGACCGTCGTTCCCTCGATCAGCGGAAGGAGGTCGCGCTGCACGCCCTCGCGGCTCACGCTTCCGCCGCGCACGTCGGAAACCGCGATCTTGTCGATCTCGTCCAAGAACACGATGCCGTTCGCCTCGGCGTCGGCGAGCGCCGCACGGCTCACCTCGTCCTGATCGAGGCGCTTGTCGGCCTCCTCCTCGACGAGCTTCGCCCAGGCGGCGGGGACGGTCAGCTTGCGGCGCTTGAGCGGCGCGCCGCCCATCGCCTTGCCCATCATCTCGGACAGGTTGATCATGCCGACGTTGACGCCGCCGGGAATCTCGAACGGCATTTGCGGCGCCTGCTCGACCTCGATCTCGATCTCGGTGTCGTTCAGATGTCCGTCCGCGAAGCGCTGGCGAAAGGCGCTGCGCGTCGCCTCGCTCGCGCCCTTGCCCGTCAGCGCGTCGAGCAGGCGGCCCATCGCCGCTTCCTCCGCCTTGTCCTTGACCGCGAGGCGGCGGCGCTCCTTTTCGAGGCGGATCGCTTCCTCGACCAAGTCGCGCGCGATCTGCTCGACGTCGCGGCCGACATAGCCGACCTCGGTGAACTTAGTCGCCTCGACCTTGACGAACGGCGCGTCGGCGAGCTTCGCCAGCCGCCGGCTAATCTCGGTCTTGCCGCATCCGGTCGGCCCGATCATCAAGATATTCTTCGGGGACACCTCGTCGCGCAGCTCGGGGTCGAGCTGCTGGCGCCGCCAGCGATTGCGCAACGCGACCGCGACCGCGCGCTTGGCGTCATCCTGCCCGACGATATGCGCGTCGAGTGCCGCGACGATGGTCTTGGGGGTAAGGGCTTCGTTCATTCTAGGCGGCCGACTCCAGCGTCTCGAGAGTCAGCCGATCGTTGGTGAATACGCACACCTCCGCCGCTATCCCCATCGCCTTCCTAGCGAGCACCTCGGCGTCGGGCTCATAGTCCGCCAACGCGCGCGCGGCGGCGAGCGCGTAATTGCCGCCCGATCCGATCGCGGCGATCCCCGCCTCGGGCTCGAGCACGTCGCCGTTGCCGGTCAGGATCAGCGTCACGTCCTTGTCGGCGACGATCATCATCGCTTCCAGATTGCGGAGATATTTATCGGTCCGCCAATCCTTCGCGAGCTCGACGGCGGCGCGCAGCAGCTGACCGTGATGCTGTTCGAGCTTCTTTTCGAGCCGCTCGAACAGGGTGAAGGCGTCGGCGGTCGCGCCCGCGAAGCCGCCGATCACCGATCCGTCGCCGAGGCGGCGGACCTTCTTCGCGTTGGGCTTCATCACGGTGTTGCCCATCGAAACCTGGCCGTCGCCCGCGACGACGACCGTGCCGCCGCGGCGGACCGAAAGGATGGTGGTGCCGTGCCAGACGGGCGCGGCGGAGGATGTCCCGCTCATGGAGGCGATATGGGAAGCCGCTTTCGGCCCCGCAACTACCCCTTCACCAGCGTGTCGAGCTTCGCGAGGTCGATCGTCGCGACCGCGCCTTTCAGCGCGTCGATCGACGGGGCGTTGCCTTCGGCCTCGACCATCACGCGGTTGCCGATCAGGGTCGAATAGCTGCCCGACTTGTCCGAAGTGTCGAACTTCTCGGCGGTCATGCGCCCATCGACGTTGCCGACGCGCTCATAGCCGGTCGCGGTCTGCTTCGACGACTGGACGTTGAACGCCTGGCCGAGCGCGACGAGGCCGCCCGCGGCGCCGAGATCGCTGAGCTTCAGGCGGATCCGGCCATTGCTGCTCCCATAGACCGCGTCCGCCGTCGATCCGCCGAA